>NZ_CP014229.1:565000-767500 GCF_001553605.1 Desulfovibrio fairfieldensis | reverse complement strand
GCCAGCGCCCTGGAAGCCCTGGGCCCCACGCGCCAGACTCTGATGGTGGGCGACGGCATCAACGACGCGCCCGTGCTGGCCACCGCCGGAGTGGGCGTGGCCATGGGCGGCCTGGGTTCGGAAGCGGCCATTGAAACCGCGGACGTGGTCATTCTGGATGACAATCCCCTGCGCCTGCCGGAACTGCTGCGTATCGCCCGGCGTACCCGGCGCATTGTCTGGGAAAACATCGTCCTGGCCCTGGGCATCAAGGGCCTGTTCATGGGACTGGGCATTGTGGGCCTTTCCGGCCTGTGGGAAGCGGTCTTCGCGGATGTGGGCGTGGCTCTGTTGGCCGTGCTCAACGCTTCCCGCGCCGGGCGGATCTGAGCGCGGCCACGGCCGTGGCGGTTTGCGTGGAAAAGGGCGGGGGTTTTGGTCCCCGCCCTTTCTTCATATCCGGCCTCACATCCGGCTCCCCGCTGAGGCGGCCCCGGCCGGACCGCGCCGCAGCGTGATAAGCGCGATTTCCGAGGGCACATCCACGCGCAGGGGAAAGCCGTTCCAGAGCCCCGCGCCGGAACTGACATACAGAGGCATGCCCTCAACCCGGTACCAACCCCGCACATACCCATGATTGAACAGGGCCACCAGGGCGCTCAAGCCCGGCGCGTGACCGCCGTGGGTATGGCCGGAGAGCTGCAAATCCACATCTTGCCGGGCGTTGCGTGGGGCATTACCCGGCCTGTGGTCAAGCAGAATGCGCGCCGTCCTGTCCGGCGCTCCGGCCAGGGCCGTAGCCAGGTCCGGTTCGGGCAGGCCGAAGCGGGCGGCCACCGGGTCGGTGACGCCGGCCAGCACCAGCTCCCGGCCGCGTATGCCGAGCACCTGATGGCCGTTCAACAGCATGGTGATGCCCAAATCGGAAAAAATCTCCGTCCACGCTTTGAATCCACTGTAATACTCATGGTTGCCCGCGCAGGCCAGCACGCCGTGCCGGGCGCGCAACCGGCGGAGCTCGGCCGCGCTCTCAGCGCGCGCCGCGGGCAACCCGTCCACGAGGTCGCCGGTCAGAACCACCACATCCGCAGCCTGGGCGTTGACCCTGTCCACCACGGCCCTGACCCAGTCCTTGCCCAGCAGCGGGCTCATATGCAAATCGCTGATCTGCGCCAGCCTGAGGCCGTCCAGGGCTTCGGGCAACCGGGGCAGGACGACTTCCCTTTGGCGGACCTCGGGGACGGCCACGGCTTCGTAAACCCCGTAAGCCGTGGGGGCCAAAACCAGCCCGGCCAGCGAGGCGCGGCCCAGAACGGAAGCCGGAGCGGCGGCCAGACCCGAAGTCAGAAAACGTCTTCTACCGACGGAAAAAGCCGGGCCTTGCCGTTTGTCCCGCCGCAAAGCGCGCCTCATCAGGCGCACGAGCCGGACGCCCAGGCAGAAAACATCCCGGACCAGCACCAGCACGAAAAGAAAAAGCAGGCTGGTGAACAGCCAGCCCTGGAGCATCAGCACCCACGACGGCAGATCGGGCGCGGACAATCCCCCGAAAAAAAGCCCGTTCAAAAGATGCTCCTGCGAAGCGAGAAAAAGCGCGGCTCCCGCCGCGGCCTTACCCGCACGGCTCAGGCCCGACGGCAGCACCAGCCGAAAAAAGAGATACAGAAAAAGAAATGCGGCAGGCAGATAGAGCATCACAGTGCGGCCTCCTCGACGGGGCAGGATCAGGGGTTTAGCCGAAGGCTGGGAACAACAACACGTTCAAACCAACCCGTGGCCAGCTTGTTCCAGGGCGGCCAGAGCTTCGGAGAATTTCTCCCGCTTCACCAGGATGTAATCCGTGGCATAGGTGGACACGGCAAAAATGCTGATGCCGCGACGCGCCAGCAATCCGGCCAGTTCCGCCAACACGCCCACCAGAGAGAAATCCAGCGCCCCTTCGATGCGGAAGGCTTTCCAGCCGTCCTCACGGGCCAGGGCATTGTCCGGCGCTGTTTCGCTCCGGCAGACCAGGGAAAGTTCCTGATCCGTCTTGCCCAGAAAAAGGAAATCGTCCGCAAAGGAAATGCCTTCCGGGCCGCCGAGTTGGCAGACGGAAAAATCCCCGTCCAGAACCTTGATGATCATCCCGACTCCCGTCTGTTTAGAGCGTTTCAACTTTGAAAATGTTGAAGTGCTCTGGTGGCCGAATGAGCGGACGCCCGCGCCTGAAGCCAAGGCGGGACCACGTTCCCGCCGCGCGTCAGCCGTTGCCGCTGGCGGCTTGCGGATGACGACAGCAACGATAGGGTGAGGGCAGCGTCAGCTTTGAAATTGGCACAATTTCAAAGCGAATTCGCTCTAAAAACAGCCTCTAGTGCCGGATCAGTTTCCGGCAGTGGAAAAAAGGCGTCAGATGCCGGGTCCAGCGGGAAAAGAAGCGCACGCAGAAGCCGGTCAGCACGGCGGCGATCACCGTGCCCTCGCGCAGCCCCACCACATTGTGCAGTACGGCAAAGGACAGACCGGCGGCCAGGGCAACCAGGGAAAGGTCAAAGAGCACCTTGATGTTGCCGAAAATTTTACGGGCACGGTAGGCAATGGCGATGACGATGCCCTCACCGGGCTGCACTGTGGCATTGCTGACGATCTCCAGGCTGATGCCCAGGCCCAGCACGCCGCAACCGGTCAGGCAGAGCAGAATCTGCAGGGGGTAGACATCGGTGACCAGAGGTCTGGTCAACCACATGCAGATGTCGATGAACACGCTGAACAGCAGCACCGCCGGTAGTTGCAGGAGATGGGCCGGGGAGAATTCCTTCCGGAGCAGTACCTTCTGCAAAGCCACGAACAGCAGGTTGAGCAGAAAGGTGGCCGTGCCCAGGCTGAGCGCGAAAATGGCCCCCAGGGCATACGGCAGGCTGGTGATGGGTGTAGTGCCCAGATTTGAATTGGTAACTAGGGCGATGCCCAGGGCCATGACAAAAGATGCAAAGCAAAAACCCGTGTAACGTCGAACGAATTCTTTTTTCTTCATAAAGGCCAGTCTTTCAGGAAAGCAGCAGCTTCAAATGCTTATAAGCCCTAGCTGTGGCCATGCGGCCGCGCGGGGTGCGCTTGAGAAAGCCGCACTGAATCAGATAGGGCTCATAAATGTCCTCAATGGTCCGCACTTCCTCGGAGCAGGCCACGGCCAGGGTTTTGATGCCCACGGGCCCGCCGTCATAGTGGGTGATCAGCACTTCCAGGAGCTTGCGGTCCATCTGGTCCAGGCCGTGCTCGTCCACGTCCATGCGCTTGAGGGCCGCCGAGGCCTCCCCGCCCGTGACCTGCCCGTTGCCGCGAATCAGGGCGAAATCCCGTACCCGGCGCAGCAGGCGGTTGGCGATGCGCGGCGTGCCGCGCGAACGGCGGCCGATCTCCTCCGCGCCATCCGGGGTCACTTCCACGCCCAGAATGCGCGCCGTGCGCCGCACCACCCGGGCCAGATCCGTGGGGCTGTAGTACTCCAGTCGGGCCACAATGCCGAAACGGTCCCGCAGGGGCGAGGAAATCAGTCCCATGCGCGTGGTGGCCCCCACCAGGGTAAAGGGTTCCAGGTCGATCTTCACCGTGCGGGCCGCCGGGCCCTGGCCGATGACCAGGTCCAGCTTGAAATCCTCCATGGCCGGGTAAAGCACTTCCTCCACGGCAATGGGCATGCGGTGGATTTCATCCACAAACAAGATGTCGTGGCGGCCGAGATTGGTCAGAATGGCCGCCAGATCGCCGCTGCGTTCCAGCACCGGCCCGGAGGTGCAGACCAGATTGACGCCCAGTTCGGAAGCCATGATCTGGGCCAGCGTGGTCTTGCCCAAGCCAGGATTGCCGTAAAACAGGGTATGGTCCAAGGCCTTGCCCCGCTCCCGCGCGGCGTCCAGATAGACGCGCAGGTTGGCGCGCAATTCGTCCTGGCCGATGAAATCGTCCAGACTGCGCGGCCTGACGCTCTCGTCCAGACCCGCTCCGGAGTCCGGGGCGCTCATGCCGCACTCCGGCCCCGGCGGCGTCCCATCCCATTCCGCCATCACGATCTCCCCTTGGCCAGCGCCTTGAGCGCGGCCCTGAGCGCGCCGGTCACATCCAGATCCGGCTCTTCATGCAGGATCTTTTTGACCAGAGGCGCGCATTCCTCTTCGGCATAGCCAAGATTGGCAAGGCCATCAAGCACATCCCGGAAGACCGAGCCGGGCCGCCCGGAGGCGGCCAGCACGGCGGCCTGGGGCACATCCTCAACCTTGAGCTTGTACTTGAGCTCCAGAAAAACATGCTGGGCCGTCTTCTTGCCGATGCCCGACACGCGCGTGAGGGCCAGCACGTCGTCCTCCAGCACCAGACGGCGCAGATCGTCGGGTCGGAAAATGGACAGGATGGCCAGGGCCGTGCGCGCCCCCACCTTGGAAATGGACACCAGCACCTCAAAGGTCTGGCGTTCCTCAAAACTGGCGAAGCCGAACAGCTCCAGGGCGTCCTCGCGCACGGCAAGGCTCGTGTACAGGGCCAGCGGTTCGCCCCGGTCGGGCAGGGCCGCCAGCGTATGGGCGGGCAGGGCCACTTCATAGCCCACGCCCCCTTCAGTGACGATGAGGCAGGCATTGCCCCAGGTTTCGGCCAGGCGGCCTTCAAGATAGGCGATCATACAACTCTCGGATTAAGGTCCCACCTCACGGCAAAAGCCGCGCGCCCCCAGAGCAGATTAACTTTGAAATTTTACAAAGTTCAAAGTTGGCATTCTGGCGAAAAACGTGGTTTTCGCCAGAATCCACGCCGCGTTGCTCTCGATGCCTGTACGCCCTTTGGGCTACAGGCACGGCCCTACGGGCCGCCCGTCGGGTCGGTCTTCGTGGCGGCTGCCGCCTTCGCGTCAGCAGAGCAATTTCAAAGTGAAATTGCTCTAAGAAGCGCGGCCGCAATGCGGGCGTGGAGACCGCATTAAATGAATGCAAAACAATGGTTTTGGCAAGTCCCCTGCACAGAGCTCCCGTTTCCGGCCCCGGATTCCACGGGCGGCGGAGGCGGGCTCAGAACAGAAGCAACAGGGAGCCCGCAGTGATCAGCAGACCGCCCGCAATGACCTTCAGGCTGACGGGCTCGTGCAGAAAGACCATCGCCAGTATCATGGCCAGGGGGACGCTGAGCTTGTCCACGGGCGCGACCCTGGAAACGTCGCCCAGCTGCATGGCCTTGAAATAACACAGCCAGGAAAGCCCCGTTGCCAGGGCCGAAAGCAGCAGAAAAAACAGCGTGTGGCCGTCAAGGCTTCTAAGGCCTCTGGCCGCGCCGGTACAGAGCACAATACCCCAGGTCAGCACCAGGATGAAACTGGTTCTGATGGCCGTAGCCAGGTTGGAATCCACATTTCCGACGCCGAGTTTGGCAAAAATGGCGGTCAGGGCCGCGAAGAAGGCGGCGCCAACGGCATAGACGCTCCACATGGACGTCAGCCTCCGATGCCCACCATCTGTCTGTCCGCCACAGCCGCGCCCGCGCGCCGCGTGCGCAGCAGATCCGCGCCCACGGGCTTGTCCGCGCAGGCCCGGCGGATCACTCCCGCCAGGATCTCGTCCGTGATCCGGGGATGGCGCAGCAGGCCGCGCAAACGGTATTCCTTGTCCGCGAACAGACAGGTGCGCAATGCCCCCTCACTGGTCAGGCGCAGGCGGTTGCAGGTCAGACAGAAATGATTGGTCAGGGGCGAAATAAAGCCCAGCCGCCCTTGGCCGCCCTCAATGCGGTACATGCGGGCCGGGCCGGATTCGGCCTCCGCGCCGGGCTCGTCGGGGGATACGGGAATCAGGCGCGCGCGGCGCGCGGCTTCCTCCCGGATGTCATCGGCGGACCAGAAATTTTCCGGGCTCCAGAGCGTGCCGCTGCCCATGGGCATGAATTCGATGAAGCGCAGATCCAGGGGCATGGTCCGGGCCGCGTGCACAAAATCGTCCATCTGCCCGTCGTTGACGCCCCGCATGGCCACCACATTGATTTTCACCCGCACGCCCGCAGCCAGCAGGCCGTCCAGCGCGGCCAATACCGGGGGCAACAGGTCCCGGCCCGTGACCCGCGCGAAGGTTTCGCGGTCAAAGCTGTCCAGGGAAAGGTTGACCGCGCTCACGCCGATCCGCCTCAACAGGGGAATATGCGGCTCCAGCAGGGTGCCGTTGGTGGTCACGCGCAGATCCATGTCCGGAAAACGCGCGTGCAGCATAGCCAGGAACTGGCCGCACCCCTTGCGGGCAAAAGGCTCCCCGCCGGTCAGGCGCACTTTGCCGATGCCCAGGGAAGCGGCGATGCCCACCATGCGCGCCATTTCCTCATAGCGCAGGACCTGCTCATGGGGAATGCAGCGCTGTTTGGCGTTGCTGCGGCAGTACAGGCAGCGCAGATTGCAGCGGTCCGTCACTGAAAGGCGCAGATAGCGCACGCTGCGGCCGTGGCCGTCATGCAAGGCGCGCATAAGCCTCCCCGCCGCCCGGAAGCGGCCAGTTGCCAAGAACGCGAAATGGATTTACATCTGCCTGCATGAAACACCTGCTGCTTTGGGCGGCCATCGCGGGCTGCCTGGTTGTGCCGCTGACGGTTCTGGCCTGGGACGGTTTTGACGCCGCCACCACCGATCTTGTGGAAATCACGCCCGACAGGCTGCCCTCCCAGGGCGACACAGTGGACGTCCGCAACTACGATACCGACACCAGCCAGACCTGCCTTGTGGAAACCGTGACCCGCAACGCCCGCACGGTGGAGGTGGTGGTGCGCACGCCCAAGGGGCTCAAGCGCACCCTGGTCATGGAAGGCCGTTAGGGAAACACTGATTAACGGCCTTTTTGCCCTCTGCCTGCGTCCGGCCCACTCCGTGCGAAGGTTGAATATGTTTTGAATATACGCCCTCCGTCCGGAGTTCCCCGTCCTTGGCAGAGAACAAACATCTTCATTAATCAGCGCGCCCTTAAGAGCATTCCAACGTTGGCATTCTGGCGAAAAACGCGGTTATCGTTGTTGTCGATCCCCGTATGGTTCTGTTGTCGCCAACGGGGACAGCCCTTCGGGAGGCCTTCGGTCGCTTCGCCGGAATCCACGCCGCGTCGCTCTCGATGCCTGTGTGCCCTTTGGGCTACAGGCCCGGCCTTACGGGCCGCCCGTCGGGTCGGTCTTCGCGGCGCGCCGCACCGTATGCGGCGCTAGGGTCTGTTAACACTATAGAATTTTTGTTCGCCTGCAAGGAAGATAAACCTGCTTTGAGGGAGTGTACTCTTCTGGTACTCGACCGAAAAAGCAGGTGAAATCTGACGCGGCAGGAGGGCAAAAAGGCATAGCGTTAACAGACCCTAGAGCAATTTCACATTGAAGTTGCTCTAGCTTTTCCCTTCTTCCTCTTCTTCCCGCTCATAGCCCGGCAGCAGTATGCTGGCGCTTTCGGTCTGCCCCTGGCCCTTGGGGCAGTGGCTCTGCATGTGGCAGATCTCACAGCCGCCCCGGAAGGGGAAATGGGTCACCACCGCGTAGCGGCGGCTGAGCAGGGATGATTCCTCACTCTTGTAGGGCAGCCCCAGACCGACCAGAGCCTCGCGCAGCGCCGACGTGGGACGCGGCGACGGCGCGCAGCCCCCGTCCTCCACCTCGGGCAAGAGTTCCTGCACGGCGGCCATGCACAAAAACTGGGCCAGATTATTGATCAGAAAGCCGTCGGACGGGGATTTGCCCCAGGCTTCATCCACGGCTTGTTCCACGCTCTCCGGCAGCCAGATCGCCAGATAGGAAATCTTGCCCGTGCCCACTTCATACGCCTTCAGCTCCGGCAGCCATTCTCCCCAGAGCTTCACAAGCCGTTCCAGAACGGCTCCGCCCAGGCGCGTTTCCCGGCTCATGTTCATGAAGGCTTCCATGTCGAAATACGGCTGGATCTGACGCTCGGCAATGCTGGTCTCGCTCACAGGATCTCCTTAAAAGAAGAGGACAGGATTGGAGTTCAAAGCGTGCCGGAAGCGGCTGACTGCGGGCACGCCCTCTCACGCTATTGTAACCAAGGGACGGGCATCGTCAAGAGCGCGGGCGCGGACAATCCGCCGGGGCGCGTCGGCTTTACTTCCCCACGCGCCTTGCGTATTTATGGGGCGCATGTATTCCGGCGACCTTTCATCAAAAGGAACTTCCATGAACAAAAACGACGCTCCGCCCTCCAAAATCCGCTACAAATATGAAATGGCGTCCGAAGCCCGCCTGCAGACAGCCCACGGCGTCTGGGGGGGGATCAACCCCCAGGGCGAAATCGAGATGAATTTCTACCATGAGAGCGATTGTCTGCCCGCCTATTCCGAGCGGCTGATCGCGCCGGACGGCTCCATCGGCCACGAAATCACGCCCGAGGATGACGAGCAGCGCGGGGTCACCCGCCATATCCACAGCCGCGTGCTGCTTAATTACCACACGGCCCGCGCCGTTCTGGAATGGCTGGAAGACCGGGTGGCCGCCCTGGAAGAGGAAGGGCCGCCGGACATGTACGATACGGACTCGGGCATTGAACAGTAGGGGCTGTTTCTAAATTGTCCTTTCGCCCCCTGCCTGCGTCAGGCTCGCCCCGTGCGACGGTCGGGTTTGAATATGCTCCCTCCGCCCAGGACTCGCCTTGCTTTAGCCGCAGGCGAACTTGTGAGCCGTACGGATAACGGCGGCAATTGGTTACGCAAAATGTGATCCGGGGAAATTGCAGTCGCTATCCGTAGTGATGCTGTCTTGATCCGCAATACGGCTGCGCCGTGAACGGCTCAAGCAAGCCGCCGGCGCGGCAGCGGCCAGCGCCCTTGGCAGAGAACAAAAATCCTCATTTAGAAACAGCCCCTGGCAAACGTGCGACCATGACTGAAAAAAGTTTCCATATTATCACCTTCGGCTGCCAGATGAACGTGCACGATTCCCTGTGGCTCGCGCGCGCCCTCACAGCGCGCGGTTTCACGGAAGCGCCGCTGGAAGAGGCCGGGGTGGTGGTGGTCAATACCTGCTCGGTGCGCGAAAAACCGGAACAAAAGGTCATGAGCGCGCTGGGGCGGATACGCCAGGTCACGGGCGGCAATTCCGGCGTGCTGGTGGCCGTGGCCGGCTGCGTGGCCCAGCAACTGGGCACGGCCTTTTTCGAACGTGAAAGCCAGGTGCGCCTGGTGGCGGGCAGCGACGGCATCAGCGGCGCACCCGCGGCCATTGAGCGCCTGCTGGCCGAACCGGATCTGCGCCTTTCCCTGCTGGACTTCACCAGCCATTACGTGGAGCGCGAGCCAGGCGCGGACGGCCCCTCCGGCCCGGTGGCCTACGTGAACATCATGCAGGGCTGCGACAATTTCTGCGCCTACTGCATCGTGCCCTTCACCCGAGGCCGCCAGAAATCACGCGCCACCCCGGCCATTCTGGACGAATGCCGGACCCGCCTGGACCAGGGCGCGCGCGAAATCACCCTGCTGGGCCAGAACGTCAACGCCTTCGGGCACGACAAGAGCGGCGACGGCGTGAGCTTCGCTCAACTGCTGGCCCAAGTGGCCGCCCTGCCCGGCCTGGAACGCCTGCGCTTCGTGACTCCGCACCCCAAGGACATGGGTCTGGAGGACGTGGCCGCCTTCGCGGAACTGGCCCCGCTCTGCCCGCGTCTGCACCTGCCCCTCCAGGCCGGTTCCGACGCGGTACTCACGCGCATGCGGCGCAGATACGACCGGCGCGGCTTTCTGGAACTGGTGGACAGCCTGCGCAACGCCCGGCCGGACCTGGCTCTTTCCACGGATCTGATTGTGGGCTTTCCCGGCGAGAGCGAGGAAGATTTTCAGGCGACTCTGGAGATGATGGAAGCCTGCGGCTTCATGTCCAGCTTTTCCTTCTGTTACTCGGACCGCCCCGGTGCGCGGGCCGCGCTTTTCCCGGACAAAATTCCGCCTGAAGTCCAGCAGGAGCGTCTGCTGCGCCTTCAGGCCCTGCAGGATCGGCTCAGCCAGCGCTGGCTGGACGCCCGCGTGGACCGGGAAACCTGCCTGCTCATCGAGGGCAGAAGCCGCAAGGATGGCCCGGACGGGGAAAGCAGCTGGCAGGGGCGCGATCCCTACGGCGCGTTGGTCCATATGGCCCTGCCGCCGGAGGCGGACCATACCGGGCGCATGGTGCCGGTGCGCATCATCGAGGCCAAGAAGCACAGCCTCATGGCCCGACGGGCGGGTGATATATGGTAGAAATGCGCGTATTCGGCCTGACCATTGATCCCCAGACCAAAACGCCCATCGTCATCCTGCGGGAGATGGACGGGGATGTGGTGCTGCCCATCTGGGTGGGAGCCATGGAGGCCATGGCCGTTTCCCTGGTGCTCAACAACGAGCGCCTGCCCCGCCCCCTGACCCACGACCTGCTGCTGATGAGCATCAGCGCGCTCAAGGCCGAGTTGGTCAACGTGGAAATCACAGACCTGAAGGACGGCGTCTACTACGCCCTGCTGGTGCTGCGCGGCCCCGAAGGCCGGGTGCGCGTGGACTGCCGCCCCTCGGACGCCATTGCCCTGGCCCTGCGGGCGGGCGCGTCCATCCTGGTCAATCCGGATGTGCTGCGCCGCTCGGCTGAAGCCCAGAGCAAAGCTGAAGAGCGCCTGCGCGAGGAGACCCCGCCGGTCCAGCCCGCCGACGCGGCCACGGACATGGTGCGCAAGGCCGGCGCGCGCAAAGAGGTGGACATGCTCAACGGCCTGTTGAGCCGCCACGGCAGCCTGCCCGGAGAGGATGACACTACCGAGGACCAGAAATTCCGCGACCTTCTGCGCTCCCTGGACCCTGTTTCCCGCCGTAAAATGTAAGGCCGCCCCCTCCGCCGCTGCCGCCGCTTTCCGCGCGTCCTTTCCGGCTCGCCAGGCCGCGCTTCTCAATGCCGCCGGACCATATCCGGCGCGCGCCGCTTCAGAAAAAATTTACTTGGCCGCCAGGCCGCGCCATATGCCCTTACCCCTCCAATACTAGTTTTTTTCTAGAAAATTTCAAATATTAATATATTGATATAATTATTTATTTTAGTCTTATCAGACTCCCGCCCCATAGCCGTCCCTAAAGATTTTACCCTTATATTCCGATAGGCAGGGCATACCACGGATGGAAAAAACTATGTTGGATTACCGCCGTTTTAAAGAAATCAACGACCTCTTCGCCTCCGGCCAGCCGGAAAAAGCCCGCCGCCTGCTCATGGAGATGCAGTCCCGCTGCATCGCCCTGCGCGATGAAATGAGCATGCTCAAAATCCGGCTGCAAACCCTTGAGGATATTCTCTACCTCTCCCAAAATCTCTATGAGGAAAACGGTTTTTACTGGTTGCGTACCGCCGGGGTCAAACAGGGACCGTTCTGCCCGCATTGCTATGAAAGCGAAGGCGGCCTGATCCGCCTGGAAAAACAGAGAAAAGGCCTGAGCTGTCCCTACTGCAATGCCGGATACAAAAGCCGCATCAGTATCATAGCCGAAGCGGACGAGCCTTTTAGCGGCCGCCAGGCCCGAATACTTCCCTTCGCCAGATAGAGCATGTAACGCTTGAAGTGCTCGTTTGCGGCGAGCAAAGCCGGTTTATCCGCGTTTCGCGGCGAGAAGCCGTAGACAAACTTGCGGAGCCGAAGCCCCGCGAGAACAGGCGGCGAAAAAGCCGGGTCCGGCACTTGCCGGACGACAAAAGCGGCTATACTATTATGTATAAGGTAAAGGCCACGGCGGCCGATGCGGCGCCGTGGCCTTTCGTGTATGCAAGGAAGACCCCATGACCAGCCGAAACAGCAGCCTGCCCGGCGTTCTTCTGCTCAGCGAAAGCGAGGCTCTCGCCGCTCTGGACAGACGCGCCCTGCGCGACGCGGGCGTGGCCCGGATCCGGGTCATGACCTCGGGCATCCAGGCGGCCCGCATTCTGGCGGGCCTGGCCACGGACAGCCAGGGCTTCCAGCCGGACATCATCGTTTGCGGCCAAAAACTGGCGGATATGGACGGTGAACAATTCTGCGCCATTCTGCGTCTGCATCCCCGCCTGCTGGCCGTGCCCATCCTGCTGATCTTGCCCAATGACAGCGAAGTGGAGCAGCTCAGAACCCTGGGCTGCGGCGCCAGCGCACTGCTGGGCAGGCCCTATTCGGTGACTTCGCTCAAGGAGCAGCTGGTCACGCTCGCCGCCTCGCAGCCCCGCCTGACGCAATTGCAGCAAGCCGCGCGCTATACCGACACCAAGGCCTTTGACGCGGCCGTGGCGACCTATGGCATACTGCTCAAGCCCGTACGCCAGCCCGAGGATTATTTCCGCGTGGGCATGCAGTGCCTCCAGCAGAACCGCTGGAACAACGCCATCAATGCCTTTCAACGGGCTTTGCGCAACGCCCAGATCAAGGGCGAGGCGGAGCTGGGCATGGCCGTGGCCTGGAAAGGCAAGGGCGACCTTTCGCGCTTCCGCGCCTGGCTGGCCAAGGCGGCCGCCACTTTCGTACGCGCCCGCCGCTGGCACCGCGCCCGCGCCGCTTACGCCCGCCTGCTCCAGGAAGATCCCACGGCCAAAAGCCCCTTCCTCAGCCAAGCCCGGCAGCTCATGCGCCAAGGCCTGTACGACGAGGCCGCCGACACCTTGGCCCAGGGTTTCGAAGTGACGCCCAAGGCCCAGGTCTGCGACAAGATAGCCCAGACCTGCCTGGCCGCAGACGAGCCCGAGCGCATGCTGCGGGATCTGGAGGCCAGTCTGGGGCGCGCCATGGGCGCGCGGGGCAACCGCCTGAGCGACGACATTCGCGACAGCCTGGAAGCCCTGGTCCGCGAGCAGGAAAACCGCCGCCGCCAGGCTGCGGCGGAACGGCAGTGGAAAGTGTCGCGCCTGCTGGCCGGGCAGAAGGAAGACGCGGAGGAAACAGAAGCCGCGCCCGCTCCGGAAGCCACGGCGGAAAGCGAAACAAAACCGGCAACCGAGGCACAGGTGGAGACGCCGGAAACAGAGACTCCGGAACAGGCGGCGCCCAAATCTCCGGCAGCGGGCCGGGCGCGCACCAGCCGGATTATTGCCACCAGCGTCATGCCGCCGGAGGAAGGCGCTTCCCGCCCCGCCCTGGATCTGGGCCTAGACGAACTTCCGCCGCCCGGCGGTGCCCGGCCCGGAGCAGGAGCGAACGGACGCGGCGCGAACCGTTCCGGTTCGCCGGATCAGACCGGGATTCTGTCTCCCCTCAGTGAAGCCGAGGCCACCAGCGGGCTCTTCACGGGCCGCCCCAGACTCAATGAATTCCTTTCGGTCATGAAGCTGACCTGGAAGCTGGCCCGCCGCGACAAGAAGTAAAGCTCAACTCCAGGGGCTATTTCTAAATCAGGATTTTCGTTCTCCGCCAAGGGCGCAAGCCGTTGCCGCGCCGACGGCTTGCTTGAGCCGTTCACGGCGAAGCCGTGTTGCTTTAGCTGTAGCCGCAGGGCGGCGTACAGATAGGGACAGCACCGCTACGGATAGCGACAGCAATTTCCCTGGATCACATTTTGCGTAACCAATTGCTGCCGTTATCCGTAGGGCTCACAAGTTCGCCTGCGGCCAAAGCAAGGCGAGTCCTGGGCTGAGGGAACATATTCAAACAGATCCGGCCTTCGCACGGGGCGAGCCTGACGCAGGCAGAGGGCGAAAGGACAATTTAAAAACAGCCCCTAGCGGCGCACGCGCGCCCGAATGGCCGCATCCCCCAGATGGTGCAGAAAACGCACCCGCCAGAGATAGCAGCAGGCCCCAAAGCTCAGCGCCGTAATGTAGGCGATCCAGAAACCCGCCGGGCCCATGGCCGGAACGATCCAGTTCGTGCGGGCCAGGGTAAAGCCCAGGGGCAGGCCGATGACCCAGTAGGCCAGAAAGCAGATCACGCTGATGATCCGCGTGTCGTTATAGCCGCGCAGGACGCCCAGAGCCACGGTTTGCAGGCCGTCCACCACCTGATAGCAGGCCGCGTAGAATAAAAGATGCGCGGCCAGGGCCGTGACCACGGGATCATCGTTGTAAATCCGCACAATGCCGTAACGGAAGGCCACCGTGCAGACGGCGATAGCCAGAGCGAACAGCACGCTCAGGCCCAGGGCCGTGCGCGCGGCCACCCGGGCCTGCTCCATTTTGTCCGCGCCCAGGCAGTGCCCCACCCGGATGGTGGCGGTCATGCCCAGCGCCAGAGGAAACATGAACATCAGGGTGCTGAAGTTGGTGGCGATCTGATGCCCGGCCACGGCCACCGTGCCCAGTGGGGCCAGCAGGATGGCTGTCACGGCAAAAAGCGAGACTTCAAAGAACAACGCCAGAGCGCTGGGCAGGCCGATGCGCAGGATACGGAGAATCAAGGCCGGGTCGAAACGCGGATAGTCCGGGGCGGAACCGTCCCTTTGGCGCGCGGCGCGCCGGGAAAATAGAGGCGCGTAGATGGGGTGCAGATCCCGATACTGCGGGTCGCGGCGCAGATAGTAGAACATGGCCAGGGCCATGAACCAGTAACAGAGCGCCGTGGCCACGCCGCAGCCCACCGCGCCCAGGGCGGGCAGGCCGAATTTGCCGTAAATCAGCACATAGTTGCAGGGCACGTTGAAGGTCAGACCCAGCATGCCGATGATCATGGCCGGGCGCGTGCGCGAAAAGCCCTCCAGGAAGCTGCGCTGGTTGACGAAAAGCATGAAGCCCGGCATGCCCCAGAGAATGGCCCGCAGATAGCCCCCGGCTAGGCGGGCCAGCTCCGGCTCCAGACCGAAGGCGGCCATGTGCCAGGACACGGCGTAAAACAGACTCATGAACAGCACGCTGATGCCGCAGGTGAGCCAGATGCCCTGGCGCAGCAGATGCGCCGCGCCGTTGCGGTCCCCCGCGCCCACCATCTGGGCGGTCAGGGGCGGCAGCGCGAACAGGCTGCCCAGGCCCAAAAGGGAAAGCGGCGCCCAGATGGAACCGGCCACGGCCACGGCGGCCATATCCTCGGCGCTGGCCTGGCCGGTCATGGCCGTGTCCGCGAAGTTCATGCCCACCTGGGAAAGCTGGGCGATAAAGATGGGCAGACCGATGGCGTAGAAACGCCGGGCCTCGGTCCAGGAAAAAAAGCGTCGGCTCATATGCGGGGCCTCTGAAAAATAAAGTGTACTTTCCGGCCAGCGCTCCGGCCAGTCGGCGGCAATGCGCCGCGGTCCGCGCCTGCCGTGAAAAAATCGGGCGAGATCCACAGGGCTCCACAGGACGATGACGAGCATTGCCTTGTCAGGCCATATGGGTGGGCGGTTTGTCCGAAGGCGCTTTGCGGGACAAATTCCGGGGCCGTCTCCCAAAAGACGGATCAGAGCAGTGCAAGTGTCAAATACTCTGGGCTCAGCTCTCCCTGCAAGAAAACAGCCAGGCACGGCCTAAGAGGCAAAAGACGCTCTCAGGAGAAGCCCCCTGGGGCTGTTAACACTATAGAATTTTTGTTCGCCTGCAAGGCGAGATAAACCCGCTTTAAGGGAGTGTACTCTTGCCTCAGTCGTTGCAGCGAAGCTGCTTACGAATGAGGACAGAGCGATCTGGTACTCGACCGAAAAAGCAGGGAAAATCTGACGCAGCAGGCGGGCAAAAATGCATAGCGTCAACAGATCCTAACGCAAAAACAACCCCTCATCGGGAATCCGTCGCCCTTCCAGGGCGGCGGCGCGGCCCACCAACAGTTCAATGGCTTTCCGGCCCGCCTCGCCGAGATCAAGGCTGTAGTCCGTGACAAAGGTTTCGATATGGGCCCGGGTCACGGCGTCGTCCAATTCCTGGGCGTGGGAGCGGATAAAATCCCGCGAGGCCGCGGGATGGGCGCGGGCGTAGCGCAGGCTTCCGGCTATAGCCGTCTGCACGGCTTTGGCGGTTGCCGGAGGCACGTCGCGACGCACGGCAATGGCTCCCAGCGGCAGCGGCATGTGGAACGCGCCTTCCCACCATTCCCCCAGATCCAGAATCCTGGTCAGGCCCATGCGCTGATAGGTGAAACGCCCCTCGTGGATGATCACTCCCAGGTCCGCGTCGCCGCGCGCCACGGCGGGCATGACTTCGCTGAAAAGCATCTCCCGACGCGGCCCCTGAAAACCGCCATGCAGGGTGAGCAGCAGGTTGGCCGTGGTCAGCAGGCCGGGCACGGCCACCCGCGCCGTGGCCCAGGCTTCCGGCTGCAGCGCTTCGCGGGCCACCACCAGCGGGCCGCAGCCCCAGCCCAGGGCCGCGCCCGAGGCCAGCAGGGCGTAGTCGTCCATGATCCGCGCGGCCGCGCCCAGAGACATCTTGGTCACATCCAGTTCTTTGCGCCGGGCCAGGCCGTTGAGTTCCTCCACATCGGCCAGATGCGGCCTGAAGGCCACGGGCGCGGGCACCAGGCCGTGCAGCAGGGCATGGAAAATAAAAGTGTCGTTGGGACAGGGCGAAAGGCCCAGGGAGAGCGTTTCAGACATAGGGGCGGACATTTTTTCCCTCACATTGACAGCGCACGCCGGGCGGGCTTAGTCTTGCCGACGGCCGTTTTGGCCGCCACTCCAGCGTACAGGACTTGCACATGCTTGACGCCGCACACTACGCCGCACTGGGCCTTTCGTCCATCCATGAAAAAGTGCTGGCCGGCCAGCGT
The DNA here is from genome assembly GCF_001553605.1 of Desulfovibrio fairfieldensis. Lineage (NCBI taxonomy): Bacteria > Pseudomonadati > Thermodesulfobacteriota > Desulfovibrionia > Desulfovibrionales > Desulfovibrionaceae > Desulfovibrio > Desulfovibrio fairfieldensis. Next base: position 750,903 of record NZ_CP014229.1, on the reverse strand, counting down.
CTGAGTTTCGACGACGGCCTGGCCCTGTTCAGCTGTCCGGACATCACCGCCGTGGGGGCCCTCGCCCTGCACGTACGCCGCCGCCTGCACGGCGACGCGGCCTTTTACGTGGTCAACCGGCAGATCAACTATACCAACGTCTGCGTCAACGGCTGCACGTTCTGCGCCTTCCGCCGCGACGAGGACAGCGAGCCCGGCGCGTTCCGCCTGAGCAAAGAGGATATCCTGGAGCGGCTGCGCGCGGCCCGGCAAGGCTCCCTGCACCTGGACGAGCTGCACATCGTGGGCGGCTGTCATCCCAAACTGCGCCTGGGCTGGTTTGAGGACGTGCTGCGCACGGTGCGGGAAGTCTACCCCGACCTGCCGCTCAAGGCCTTCACGCCCGTGGAAATCGAGCATTTCGCCAGGCTGGAGGGCATCAGCAGTCTGGAAGTGCTCCAGCGCCTCAAGGCCGTCGGTCTGGTCATGATGCCCGGCGGCGGCGCGGAAATTTTCGACGAGGAACTGCGCCCGCAAATCTGCCCGCACAAGGCCGACGCCAAGGCCTGGCTGCGCATTTCCGGCGAGGCGCACGGCCTGGGCATCAAGACCAACTGCACCATGCTTTACGGCCATCTGGAAAATCACGCCCAGCGCGTGGACCATCTCTGCCGTTTGCGCGAGCAGCAGGACAAAAGCGGCGGCTTCACCTGTTTCATCCCGCTGCCCTTCCTCACTGAAAACAGCCGCCTCAAGTTGCCCGAGGACCGGCTGGGGCCCCAGCGCGGGCTGGACCAGCTGCGCACCGTGGCCGTGTCCCGGCTGATGCTGGACAACATTCCGCACCTCAAGGCCTACTGGATCATGATGGGGCCCAAACTGGCCCAGACCGCGCTCTGGTACGGGGCCGACGATCTGGACGGCACCATCGTGGAGGAGCGCATCGGGCATATGGCCGGGGCCGAATCCGCCCAAGGGCTGACCATCCCGGAGCTGGAAGACATGATCCGCCAGTCGGGCTTCAGGCCGGTGCGGCGTAACGCCGTTTTTGAAACCATGTTGCCGGACGCCCCCGGCGAAAGCAGACACGCGGAGGCGCGCTCATGAATTTCGCTCCCGCCCACAGCCCTTTTGAGGAAAACGCGCCCGAATTTGCGGATGTCCGCGAGGCGGCCGCGCTGGCCGCCGCCGGCCAACGCCTGGACCGCGCCGCCGCCGAAGCCCTCTACTACAAGGCCAGCCTGCACACCCTCGCCGCTCTGGCCCACGCCATGCGCCTGCGCCTGCACCCCGAGCCGGTGGTGACCTATGTGGGCGACCGCAATATCAACTATTCCAATGTCTGTGTCTGCGGCTGCCGTTTCTGCGCCTTTTTCCGTCCCCCGGAAAGCGGCGAAGGCTATGTCATCAGCCGGGAGGAACTGGCCGAAAAGGTGGAGGAAACCCTGCGCCTGGGCGGCACCCAGATTCTGCTCCAGGGCGGGCACCATCCGGACCTGCCTCTGGAATGGTATGAAGACCTGCTGCGCTGGCTGCGCGAAACCTGGCCGGAACTGCACATTCACGCCTTTTCGCCGCCGGAGATCTTTTTCTGGTCCGAAAAATTCGGCCTGACCGTGCCTGAAGTGCTCCGCCGCCTCAAGGCGGCCGGGCTGCACTCCCTGCCCGGCGGCGGCGCGGAAATACTGCATAACGAAGTGCGGGCGCGGGTTTCGCCCAACAAATGCACGGCCGACCAGTGGCTGATGGTCATGGAAGAAGCCCACAAACTGGGCATGCGCACCACGGCCACCATGATGTTCGGCCATGAGGAGGAACCCTCCCACCGGCTGGACCACCTCTTTGCCGTGCGCGCCAGCCAGGACCGCACCCACGGCTTCACGGCCTTCATCCCCTGGACCTTCCAGCCCGCGCACACCCGCATCCACTGCGCGTCCCTGCCCGCTCCCGCCTATCTGCGGCTGCTGGCCGTTTCGCGCCTGGTGCTGGACAACGTGCCCAATATCCAGTCCTCCTGGGTGACCATGGGGCCGCAGGTGGCGCAGCTGGCGCTCTTCTACGGGGCCAATGATTTCGGCTCGCTGATGATTGAGGAGAACGTGGTGGCCGCTGCGGGCGTGTCCTACCGCCTGAGTCGCGGGGAAATCCACAAAATCATCCGCGCGGCGGGCTTCACGCCCGTGCAGCGCACCATGAACTACACGCCCGTGCGGCCTCAGCCCGAGGTTTAACCATGAGCACCCCCCACGTCCTGCGCATGGGCCGCATCAGCTATCTGAACGTGCTGCCCGTGTATCATCCCCTGGAAGCGGGCATCCTGCCCCACGACTTCGAGCTGGTCTCCGGGCCGCCCGCCCTGCTCAATGAGATGATGTCACGGGGCGAACTGCACGTCTCGTCCTGTTCCTGCTTCGAGTATGCCCGGCGGCCCGAGCGTTACTATCTGGTGGGGGATCTCTCCATCGGCTCGCGCGGCCCGGTCATGAGCGTGCTGCTGCTCTCGCGCCTGCCTGTTGAAGAGCTGGGCGGGCACGAGATTCTGATCAGCGGCGAAAGCCACACCTCCGTGGCCCTGCTGCGTTTGCTCATGCGCGACCGCTACAAGCTCGACGTGCGCTTTTCCACCGGGCCGGTCACTCCGGCCCTGCGCTCGGACAACCCGCCCACGGCCTTTCTGGCCATCGGCGACGAAGCCCTGCGCCTGCGCAACCATCCGGACTATCCCTACCGCCTGGATCTGGCCGAAGCCTGGCGTGACTGGACAGGCCTGCCCTTCATTTTCGGGCTCTGGGTGGTCAGCCGGGAAGCCGCGGAACAGGGCCTGTTCAGCAGCGACCCCGGCGCCCTGCTACGCCGGGGGCGGGACTGGGGCCTGTCCCACATGGATGTGATTCTGGATCTCACCGGCCTGGGCTGCCCGTTGTCGCGCGAGGAACTGCGCATCTATTACCGCGACGGCCTGGTCTACAGCCTGGGCGAAGAGGAATTGCAGGGCCTGCGACTCTTTTACAAAAAACTCGCATTCGCGGACATGATCCCCGCCGCGCCGCCCCTCCGTTTTTTCAGCATGTAACATTGCGACCGCCATGACAAAGAAGCCGGGAGCGCTGATATGCGTCCCGGCTTCTTGTCGTACAGACCGCGTCTCCGCGTCCGTCGTCTTGCTTTTGGCGTCTACTTCATGGCATCGACAATGGCCTTGGCGCTGACCTGTCCCAGCACCTTGCCGTCCACCACCACTGCGGGCAGGCTTTTGACGCCGTAATAGCGGCAGAGCTGAACCGTCTGGTACATGTTCACATTGCCCGCATTATAACAGTATTTGGCCACCGCCAGTTCATCCTTGGCGGGCACGGGCGGGCGCAGTTTGGACAGGTACCCGTAATGAATGGGATAGTCCGTAGCCGTGGCCGTGGCGTCGTATTCATTGGTAAAGGGCTTCACGTCGCCGGAACGCTTTTGCGCCGCCTTGACTGCGTTCCAGCGTTCAAGGGCGTAGCTCAGGTAGGGCATGGCCTGGCCGGGCCGGGAATAGGAAACCCAGATGGCAAGGCCCATCAGGTCCGTGCCGTAATTTTCCCGGCTGTTGCCGAACACGGCGATCTTACACTGCTTGGGCGATAAAGAGCGGCTGGCCTCAACCACCGCATGCCAGACCTTTTCGCTCTGGGGCGCGGAAAAATCGAGCAGGACCAGGACTTCATGAGGGGCCTTGGGATCGCCGAAAACCACGGGATAGAGTTCCTGACGCCAGTGCCCGCGGTAAGCGGCCTCGCCCTCGATGCTCTGAGTGTGCGCGCCCATCTTGCCGAGCATCTGCGAGGCTTCGGCGGACATCAGGCGGGTGTTGGGCAGGCGGTCATGCATATACGGGTTGAAGGCATTGGCCCCGCCGCCCGGCGTTCCCGGCGCAAGGGCGGCTTCCGTTTCCGCGCCGGGGGCGGGATCGCCCGATGCGGCGGTTCCGCCGGTTCCGGCCGCGCCGCAACCGGCCAGCAACAAACCCAGAAGCACTGTGGACACAAGAAGTCCGCGCATGATTCACCTCTTTGCTTAGAAAAATGACACAAACGCGCCGTCCGGCCCTGCCGGGGCGCGGTTCCGGATCAGATTAACTTTGAGATTTTACAATCTCAAAATTTTGAAGACGCCCGCTTCGGCATTCAACAGCGCAAATAAATTGCGCTTATGCCTCGCGGCGGCCGTCTGCTCATGCAGTCGCCGGAGCAATTTCACTTTGAAATTGTTCCGGATCACGCTTCAGATCCAGCTGCTCCGTTGTCTGCCGCCGCGTCGAAAGAACGCGCGGCGTCCTCAAGATGGCGCAGCCAGATTTCGGCAAATCCGGCATATTCCGCCGTGCCCTTGAGCACCGGCACACATTGGCGGCCGTCGGCCTCAATGCGTGAACGCCAGGATTGCGCCTGTTCCCCGGCCATGTCCTGCAGGGCATGACGGCCCACCACCGAAAGCAGGGGCATAAGCCAGACCCGTTCCGACGTAAGTCGGGGCAAAATATCTTCCAGCACCACCGCGCCGTTCATGGTGCCCACATGCACGCGCGGGTCCAGGGCGCTCACGGCCTGTGCCAGGTCCCCATAACGGGCCACAGCCGCGTGCCGGGCTCCGTGCCCCATGAGCACCACATCCTCTCCGGGCGCGCGTTCCGGCGGCAGATGGCGCGTCAGGGCCAGAGCCGCCTGGGCCACATCCTCCGGCTCGGCCAGCAAAGGCGCGCCCACCCGGCAGACAAGGCCTTCTTGCGCGGCCACCTCATCCACTGCGGCGCAGACCTCGGCATGCTCGCGCCCGGGAATGGTCTGGAGCGGCTGCACGGCCACTTCGGTAAATTTTTCAAAACACAGCCGCCGCAAGGCCTTGAGCACGGAATCGCTTTTCTGCCTGGCTTTGGCCAGGCGTTCGCGCAGCAACAGCGAGGTATAGGCCCAGCGCACCGGCAGACCGGGAAAACGCGCGCGCACGCGGGCGTCAAAATTTTTCAGGGCGCTCTGGCCCTGGGCGCTGCTCGCGCCGAAAGCCACCAGAAGAATTGCGCGTTTCATACCGCTGTGTTGTACGTCACTTGCCCGGGTCAGGCAAGGCGACTCGTGCCGCAACAGCGCCGTCCGCCGGAAACTCTCAGATATTGACCCGGCTCCCCCAACAAGGCTACAGTGCCCGCAACATGGTTACTCCGCCCGTTCCGTCGCGCCGTCAGGCCCCGGGGGCGGGAGAAGCCGGGGAGGTTCAGATGGCTAAGGCCTTGGTTCTGGGGGGCGCTACCGGTCTTTTGGGTCAGGCGCTCACACGCGTGCTCACGGAACGCGGCTGGCAGGTGGAAACCCTGGGCCGCGCCGACGGCAATCTGCTGGAGATGCCCTTTCTTGAGGAACGCCTGGCCAAGGCGGACGCGGACGCGGTGTTCAACGCCGTGGCCTGGACGCAGGTGGACGACGCCGAGGACCATCCCGAGGACGCCCTGCTCATGAACCGCACCCTGCCCGACGCTCTGGCCCGCGTGCTCAAGGCGCTGGGGCGGGGACATCTGGTGCATTTCAGCACGGATTTCGTCTTTTCCGGCCCGCATCAGACCCCCTGGCGCGAGGACGACGCGCCGCATCCGGCCGGGGTCTACGGCCGCACCAAACTGGCCGGCGAGGAAGCCGTGCTGCGCGTGCTGCCCGAACGAAGCTGCGTGGTGCGCACGGCATGGCTGTTCGGACCGGGCCGCAAAAATTTCGTGGACACCATTCTGGCGGCCTGCCAGAAACGCGACGCCATCAGCGTGGTGCACGACCAATTCGGTTCGCCCACCTACAGTCTGGATCTGGCCCAATGGAGCGCAAGCCTGGCGGAAAAGGAGGCCACGGGCATCTGGCACGCGGTCAACAGCGGCCAGGCCAGCTGGTGCGAACTGGCCTGCGAGGCCATTGCCCTGACCGCCGGTCCCTGCCGTCTGGAGCCCATCGCCAGTTCCCAATGGCCCCAGAAGGCGCAGCGCCCGGTCTATTCCGTGCTGGACACCAGCAAGCTCAGCGAATTTCTGGGCAAGAAGCCACGCCCCTGGCCCCAGGCCCTGCGCGATTTTCTGTTCAGCGAATACGTGCCCGGCGCGCACGCCGACAAAGAGGGCACGCATTGAGCCGCAAACGTCCTTCCGGCGCCTGCGCCGCATGGAGGCGGCGGCTGCCCGCCCCGGCGGTTCTGGCTACACTGGTCTGCCTGATGTGGGGTCTTTGGGCCACGCCGCTTTCAGCCCGCCCGCAAAATCTGCGGCAACTGTCCGAGATCACCAATAAACTGACCGAAACCAGCGTCAGTTACGGGGCCATTCCCGCGCTCTACCGCCCGCGCTACGACCGCGTGCAGGACGCGGATCTGAACATGAGCCAGGAGGACGTGGTCTTTGTGGTCATGCTGCCGGGCGGGCCGCGCATTTATCCGCAGCGCTTCATGGTCTGGCATCAGGTGGTCAACGAACTTATCGACGATGTGGCCTATGCCGTCACCTACTGCCCGATCACCGGCACGCTGATGGCCTACAACGCCTCCATGAACGGCCTGAACCTGATTTTTGATCTGGAGGGTCGCCTCTATGACGGCAACAGCGTGCTCATTGACCGCAATTCCGGCAGCCTCTGGCTCCAGGAGACGGGCATGGCCTTTGACGGACCGCTGCTGGGCCGGGGCATGCCCACCATTCCCGTGTTCTGGACGACCTGGGGCGCGGCGCGCCGGGTCTACCCCGACGCCCCGGTGCTGGCCCAGCCGCGCGGCAGCCGCCCCTACGGCCGCGATCCTTACGGGAGTTATCTCAAAAAAAACACATACTACAACAACGATATCCTGGTCTATCCGGTGCAGCGTCTGGACCGGCGTTTTGCCCGCAAAACGCCCATGCTCTGTCTGGAATACGAAAATTTTCTGTTGGCTGTCGATATCGCCTACGTCAAAAAGAAAGGCGCGGTGAACTTTTTTCTGGGACCGTCGGCCCTGCTGGCCGTGCATGATCCCCAACTGGACGTGGTCCGCATCTATAACCGCCAGATCTGGGCCGAGCCCTTTCTCTTCGTAAGCCAGTACGGCCGCCTTATGGACATCAATACGCGCAGCGTCTGGGATCCGGCCACGGGCAAGGCCCTGGACGGCAATATGCGGGGCGCGTCCATGAAGCAGTATTTCGGCGGCTATTCCATGTGGTTCGCCTGGTACAGCCTGAACCCGGAAACCCTTGTGATTCCCGGCCCCGGCGAAGTGCCCGCCGATCTGCTTTCGCTCACCCCGCCGGGCGTGGATGATCCGGCCGGGAAGAGCCCTCCAGCGAAGAACGGCGATGCGGCGGGTACGAGAAGCTCACAGCCGTAGGCTATCCGCTTCAGTCATCCACCAGTCAGTCTGCCAAGCGCAACAAAACCGCCGCGCCGCCCAGCAGGGGCCGACGTTCCGACACGCGCAGGCCCGCCCGCTGGACGCAGCCTTCAAGACCGCCCTGCTTTAGAAAAGACGCAAACGCCGCGCCGCCACGCCTACTTGGCCACAGGTCAGGCCAGAAGCCCAGCAAGGCGCGCGCCAGCAGACAGGCGGGCAGTTCCAGATTGCGCTCCGGCGGTTTGAAATCCGCCGCCAGCACTTCCCCCCCTGTCCGGGCGGCCAGGTTCAGCAGGGCCGCGCCCTCATCCAGAGGCAAGTACCACAGAGCGAATGCCAGGCGGATGTACGCCGCGCTTCCCGGAACCGCGGCCTGCAACCATGCCTTGGAAGGATTGAGCGGCCCGCTCGTCGGCATGTCCAGCGCCGCCTTTGGCCAGGGCACGCGCGCGGCAAGAAAATTTCGGGGAAAGCGGGGCGGCGTGGAGAGAGTGTCAGTCACGCTTACGGGCTCCGTCAAGCCGCTTCAGCAGGGCCACGCGCACGGGGCCGTAGGTCGCGTTTTGCGGCAGGCCTTCCAGAAGCCGCCGGGCATGGCCGTCCTCCACAAACTGACGGCGGCTGGCCGCGAAGTGCATGTCGAAAAACCAGGTGCCGAGCAGCACGCGAAAGTCATTGACGCTGCGCAGATCGGCATAGGCCGCCACCTGTCCCGCCAGGGCCGCGCGCAACACCGCCTCTCCGGCCAAGGCGGGATCATCCGGCAGATTCAGGACCACGGTGGGACTGTACGGGCCGGGACCGCCCAGATGTTCATCCATGACCCGCAGAATATCCAGCTTGTCCGCGTCGCGCACCACATGGGCGGCCAGTTCCGTTTCGCGCGGCAGATGCGCGGGCAGGGAAAAGCGGTTGTGCATGCCCACGGCGGCCGGCACGATCTTGCGCGTGGCGTTGTCTTCCCCGGCCAGACGCGCCTCGCGCTTGAGGATTTTCACGCCCAGCAAGCCGTGATTGCAGGATTCCCGGTCCCGGAAGGTATGATAGAGCAGATACTGCTCAAAGCGGGCCACGTCGTGATACAACGCGGCCAGCAGGCAGGCACGGGTCAGGGCGGCGTCAAAGCCTTCGCTGGCCGTTACGCGGCGGGCGTTGTCCAGCACGGCCATGGTGTGCCTGAGCTTGAGATCCATGGGCGCGGGGTCGCCCTGTTCCTTGGCGCGCTCTCGCGCGGCATAGGCCGCGAACCACTGTTCATGCGGGCTGATATCCGGATTCATGGCCTTGGATGTACGCCGGGGCGGCCCGCAAGGCAAGTCCGGGCCGTCTTGAGTCTGCGTCTCTGATCTGGTATAGAACTGTCTCCGCTTCCGGCGCTCATGGCCAGGACGCACGCCCTGCCGCAGCCGCCGTCATCCCCGCACCAGTGCGTTTCAGCCCCCTTTCAGGAGCCTCCCATGTCCGATTTCGTCCATCTGCATTGCCATACCGAATACAGCCTGCTGGACGGCGCCATCCGCATCAAGGATCTCTGCGCCCGCGCCAAGGATTACGGCATGCCCGCCTGCGCCATCACCGACCACGGCAACATGTTCGGCGCGGCCTATTTCTACGCGGCCTGCAAGGATTTCGGCATCAAGCCTATTTTCGGCTGCGAGGTTTACGTCTGCCACGATCATACGGACAAGACCTCGGAACTGGCGCGCCGCCGTCACCACCTGATCCTCCTGGCCCAGAACGAGCAAGGCTATCATAATCTGGTCAAGCTGGTCAGCCACGGCTTTCTGGACGGTTTTTACTACAAGCCGCGCGTGGACAAGGAGCTGCTGCGCCGCTACGCCGAGGGCCTCACCTGCCTTTCGGCCTGCATCGCGGGCGAAATTCCCCGCGCCATCCTGGCCAAGGACATGGACAAGGCCTTGAGCCTGACCAGGGAATACGCGGACATCTATCCCGGCCGCTTCTACCTGGAATTGCAGTCCAACGGTCTGGCCGAACAGGAAGTCGTCAACAACGCCCTGCTGGAGATCGCGGAGACCGCCAACCTGCCCCTGGTGGCCACCAATGACTGCCACTATCTCAACGCCGACGACGCGGATGCCCATGAGGTTCTGCTCTGCATCCAGACCCAGACCACCATGGACGACCCCAAGCGCATGCGCTTTGAAACGCGCGAGCTCTACTACAAGTCCATCGAGGAGATGGAAAAGCCTTTCGCCCATGTGCCGGAGGCCCTCGCCAATACCATGCGCATCGCGGAAACCTGCAATGTGGAGCTGGATTTCGGCCACCACTACTTCCCGGTCTACCAGCTGCCCGAAGGGGCCAGCATGGAGTCCGAATTCCGCCGCCTGGCAGAGGAAGGCCTGGAAAAACGTCTGGAAAAGCACCCGGATCGCGAAAATATTGATCCGGCGCGCTACCGCGAGCGCCTGCAATACGAGCTCGGCGTCATTCTGGAAATGGGCTTTCCCGGCTATTTCCTCATCGTGCAGGAATTCATCAACTGGGCCAAGAACCACGGCATCCCGGTGGGGCCGGGGCGCGGCTCGGCGGCCGGTTCCCTGGTGGCCTGGTCCCTGCGCATCACCAACCTGGACCCCCTGCCCTACAATCTGCTGTTTGAACGCTTTCTGAACAACGAACGTGTCTCCCTGCCCGATATCGACGTGGACTTCTGCGAACGCCGCCGTGGCGACGTGATCCGCCACATGGTGGACACCTACGGCGAGGGCTCGGTGGCCCAGATCACCACCTTCGGCACCATGAAGGCCAAGGGCGTGGTGCGCGACGTGGGCCGCGCCCTCGGCATGACCTTCGCGGAGACGGACCGCATCGCCAAGCTGGTGCCCGACGACCTCAAAATGACCATCAAGAAGGCTCTGGACCTGGAGCCGGACCTGAGGAAACTCTATGAGGAGGACCAGCAGGTCCGGCATCTGCTGGACACGGCCCGCCGCCTGGAAGGCCTGGCCCGGCACGCCTCCACCCACGCCGCCGGGCTGGTGGTCTCTGACAAGCCCATGGAGGAATACCTGCCCCTCTATCTGGGCAAACGCGGCGAACTTGTGACCCAGTTCGACGGCCCCATGACCGAAAAGGCCGGGCTGGTCAAATTCGACTTTCTGGGCCTGAAGACCATGACCCTGATCCAGGACACCCTGGACAACATCAGCCTGCAGGGCCAGACCCCGCCGGATCTGGACAACCTGCCGCTCACGGACGCCGAGACCTACGAACTTTACGCGCGCGGCGACACGGACGGCGTCTTCCAGGTGGAAAGTTCGGGCATGCGCCAGTATCTGCGCATGCTCAGGCCCACCTGCTTCGAGGACGTCATCGCCATGCTGGCCCTTTACCGGCCCGGCCCGCTGGGTTCGGGCATGGTGGACGAATTCATCAAGCGCAAACACGGCCAGGTGCCGGTGGTCTATCCGCATGACTCGCTCACCGAATGCCTGCGCGATACCTACGGGGTCATCGTCTACCAGGAACAGGTCATGCAGATCGCCCAGATTATCGCCAGCTACACGCTGGGCGGGGCCGACCTGCTGCGCCGGGCCATGGGCAAGAAAAAAGCCGAAGCCATGGCCAAGGAGCGCGTAACCTTTGTGGCCGGGGCGGAAAAGAACGGCATCGCCAAGGAAAAAGCCAACGAAATCTTTGACTTGATGGAAAAATTCGCCGAATACGGCTTCAACAAGTCGCATTCGGCGGCCTATGCCCTGATCTCCTACTTCACGGCCTATCTCAAGGTGCACTATAAGGTGGAGTTCATGGCCGCCCTGCTCACCTCGGAAATGGGCAACCAGGACAAGCTGCTCAAATACGTCTCCTGCTGCAAGGACATGGGCATCGACGTGGTCCAGCCCTCGGTGAACCAGAGCCAGCGGGAATTCACGGCCCACGGCGGCCAGGTGGTCTTCGGCTTGGGCGGCATCAAGAACGTGGGCGACGAAGCCATTCGCGAAATTGTGGAGGCCCGCAAAGAAGGCGGCGACTACATTTCCCTGCTGGATCTCTGCTGCCGGGTCAATCTGCGCAAGGTCACCAAGCGCGTGCTGGAATCCCTGATCAAGGGCGGGGCCTGCGACTGCTTCAATGTTTCCAGAGCGGGCATGCTGGCCGCCCTGGAAATTGTGGTGGCCCGCGCCCAGAAAAAGGCTAAGGACAAGAGCTCCAACCAGGTTTCCCTGCTGGCCATGGCCCCGGTGGTGGAGGCCGCGCCCCAGCCCGGCGTGGGCCTGGACTGCCCGGAAGCCATGCTGCCGGAAATGGAGGACGACCTGAAACTGCGGGCCGAAAAGGAAGCTCTGGGCTTCTTCCTCACCAGCCACCCCCTGCAGCCTTACAGCCGCGAGATACGCCGCCTGCGTCTGACCACTCTGGAGGACGCGCGCGAGCTCTTCCCCGGCGCGGAAATCAACTGTGCCGTGCTGGTGACCACCATCAAGGAAGTGCTCACCAAGTCCAAGGGTGAGCGCATGGCCTTTGTGGGCGTGGAGGATCTCACCGGCCACGCGGAAGTGACTTTTTTCCCGCGCTCCTATGCCGAGGCCCGGGAGCTGATCCGGGCTGAGCAGCCCCTCTGTCTGACGGCTCGCCTGGACAGCCAGGGCGACGCCGCCCAGGATGCGGATGAGGAAAATACCGAGGACGCCCCGCGCGAACTCAAGCTCCTGGGCCAGAGCGTGCGGTCCCTGGCAGAAGCCTGCGGCCAGAACGACACGCCGGTCTGCGTGCAGATTCCGGCGCACCGCCTGGGCCGTGAGGATATGCTGGCCCTGAAAAACATTCTGGAAACCTACCCCGGCCCGGTGGAAGCCGAAGCCCTGGTCTGCCTGGACGGCTGCCAGTGCCATCTGCGCCTGGACAAGGCGCTCAAGGTGCGGCCCGGGCCGGAGCTGGACAAGGCCCTGGCCGCCTGGGCTTCATAGGCTCCGACTCTTCTGAAAGGCAACGCCTGCCCGCAGTGTGGGCAGGCGTTTTATTTTCAGCCGCTCCTGAATCCCTTCGGACGGTGTACCGGTATGGCTCAGGGCCGATAGATGGTAAAGCCGTTTTTACCACGCTGTTTGGTATGGTACAGCGCACTGTCCGCATTCTTGTACAACGTTTCAAACTCCGTACCCGCCTCCGGCACCATGGCCACGCCGATGCTGGTGGAAATGGAGCAGGTGGTTACGCCGTCCGTAAAGTCATGGCGTAAATCCACCACCAGATCCCGGGCCTTTTTCTCCCCCCATTCCCGTGACGGCGCAGGAGCGAACACCACAAATTCATCTCCGCCGATCCTGCCGACGATGTCGGTATTCCGGAATTCGTTTTTGAGCATTTCCGCAAAACCCGCGATGACCATATCGCCGGCGGCATGCCCGCAGGTATCATTCACATTCTTGAAGTTATCGATATCAAGAATGAAAAAAGCGAAGAGCTTGTCGGGATGCTGCAGAAGGCCTCGCTGAATATGCTCTTGTGTGGCCACCTTGTTGTATAACCCGGTCAGGGAATCGCTCTCCATTTTTTCAACCAGATGCTGTTCATGTTCTTTTTCCTTATCCACATTCTGACGGTACACGAACATGCGCACCGAATCGTCATCATCCCAATAAAAAATACGGGCCGTAATACGCATCCAGTAATAACTCCGTCCCGCGTTATTGGAAATCATAAAATCATAGCGCAGGCATTCCCTGCCCGCCTGATAAGCCCGCAAGATATTGTCCGGGCTGAACGTATCGAGATAGCTCCGGCGATATTCGGTTTTTATATGTTTCCGGGCAATAATCCGCAGGGCTTCGTTATACGGCGTGCTCCTCGGCACGCCCAGACTTTCGAAATAGACTTCGGTAGCCTCGCTGGCCGCGCGGTTATGGGTGATGTCAATCTCATAAATATTTTCATACAGCTTTCCGGTTTCAGCCTGAAAAACCGAGCTGCGTCTTTTCTCTTGCTCCACTGCCAAGTTGACGATCCGCACATTATACTTGCGGAGAATATATGTAATAACGAATAAGACAGGGACTACAACCCCAAAAACAACCATAACACCTGTAAAAAACTGCTGTCTTGTCTGTTCCGTCAAGACAGATGCATCATTGTCGACAATCAAATACCATTCTAAATTCTGCACATATTGTACAACAAGATAGCCTTTTCGTTCTTCTTTACCATACCAAAAATATTGGTATTTTTCTTTTTCAGAGATAATCCGCTCTCGCAAGCAACTGAAGTCGCAGAAAGAAAATAAATCCGTCTGTTGATAACCTGTCTGATCCGAAGAAACTTCAATCATTCCATCTCCATTGACCAAATAGGATTTGACGCCGAATTTAGTTTCGTATTGCTTGAATATTTCCTGCAAATAATCGACATGGAAGCCGACTCCCACAACTCCGATTGTCTTTCCAGCCTGATCTGTAATCTTACAGTTAATAAAAATCACTATTTCATTATGGGCTGCTTCATCGTTGTCAATATTCAATGCGTAATCCGCAGGATTTTTTAAAAAAGAATAATACCATACGTTTTCTGGATTATCCGGCGTCAGGATCCGATTGATACCGTTAAAGTTGTAATAGCGGTTCGTTCCAGTGGACACCAGAAACACGGAATCATAATGATATTTATTTTTGTAGGCCAAAAGATAACTCTGAAGTGTTTGTATAAATATTCCTTCGTCCGCCATTTGTTCTTCATCAATAAGGAAGTTCTTCAGCAGATTGTCATTGGCCATTGTCAATGAGATATTGATAGGTTTTACAAAAATTGAATCTATCTGATGGTAGATTCCCTCTGCCGTCAGCAGGGCAATATGCTCCATATCCTGCTTAAAAATTTTTCTATTGTATTGATAATTATAAATCGATATGAGAATAAATCCTGAAAGAATTAGTATAAAAATAAGAAGATTTGTTCTTAGCAGAACATGCCTTTTCATATCCCCCCCATATCAGCAGGAGTCCCCTTTTGCGCGGACACGACGTACCGCCCCATGACCTGCCCCCCCAATATCCGCTCATATCCTTGATTCCCTATCACGTTCAGGATATTTGCGGACGATGTAAATTTTGTTTTTTACACTATAAATTTTACTCTGTGTATCACTCTCGTTCCATCGTAGGCAGGTGTATATCTTCCATAGACAGTAAGACATAGACAAAGAGATGGCGTTATTGTGCGGGTACAGCCCGGCGACGCCATGTGCCCCCGCGTACATGGCTTTTACTTTCCCTTGAATGACGCCATGTCCACCTGCATTATGACGCAGGCAGTGAGCAGTGCCCTGTATTTCCTTTTTGACGGAATATGGCAGATGCCATTTGCGCTGCTGTCAGCGCCTGAAGCGGAAAAGAGTGGAGAAAACCGGAAGGATGGCGATGTCTGGCGGGATTCGGGAAAATATATGCCGGTCACTTGCCAAAGGCGCTTGGGAGACAAAAATATGCGGCTCAACGATAAATCAGTGACAGGCTATATTTCATAATTACAATCATTGTACACCATATTTCAGACAATATCGCTATAATTCATGCACTCCTGAATCGCCGCCACAACGACGTGTGGACATACCGAAAACCGGTCTATTCCACCGGCGGAGAATACGGGAATGAATCCGGAAAACGCATGACCGCGTTTCTCCACAGTCTCCCGAGTCTGGCGGATTTTCTCGCGCCAACCCACCCCCAGACTCAGCAGCACCCCGGAAAAAACAAGGTCCGTGAAAATGACGGACGTCAGCAGCGGATGCAGCCAGGCGGGCCCGTGCAACAGCACACGCGCCATAAAGTGCCCTGCGAATTTCCCGCTCCAGCTCCTGTACTCCTGAATCTGGGCCGCGAACATGGTTCCCGGGCCGCCGTCACCCGCCCCATAATTGAAATCATCATAGCCCCAGGGCGTCATGGCGCAAAAAAAAGCCATCACCGCCGTGATACCTATGGCGGCCCCCAACACAGGGACATATCCAGACTACACAGGAGCCTCCTCATTGCATCCGCACCATTGCCTCAAGGCCGGGGGCAGGCCAATTTATATATGAAACTTTTAATGTATCAATGTGTTTCATAAAGTTTCATGGCAATCTGCGGCAATGAAAGAACTGCTGGCGGCATTGGGGGATCTTGTAGCGCTGGAGCGCCTGAACAGGAACAAGCTGGCCGAAAAGATCGGACTGAGCCGCCCTAACATGATTTCGGCCTTCAGCGGACGCCGGGCTATGCCGGACACGGCCCTCCCCAGATTGCGGGCCGCCCTGTCCCTGGATGAGCGCTATCGCCTTGATCCGGCGCGGATCCATTGCCTGCAGGCACGTGCCGGGCATTACGACGCCGCTTCCATCACGGCGGTGGCCAACCGTTTCGCAACGCTTCCACTGCGCATTCGCTGGCTGGTGCGCGGCGTGGGGGAACTGGGATATGAGGGCCTGGCCCTGATTGGGAAGACGCCGCCCAGGCCCTGCTTCTGCTTCGCAATGACGATGCCGTGCTTGTGGAGGCAATGCTGTCTGCCCAGGGAGGGCCGGCGCCCGAAGAGAGGGAAATTTCCCTGAAGGATTTTTCCAGAATCACACAGGGAGAAATTTCTCCCCACGCGGCAAGGGAGCTTCTGGACAGGCGGACTGAAGTGTGGACATGGGCGCGGGTGCGCGACCATGCGGAACAGCGCGGCCTCTCGCCCCGGGATGTGGTGGAGGCCATTGCGGCATGGAGGCGGATACGGCCTTTTGACAAAAAACGGCCACTTGATATGTTATAAGCCTAACGCGCGCTGTGCAAACCATCCTGTGGAAAAAGCATGTCCTTTACATCCTGGCTGCAACGCATGTTCAGCCCTCCCTCCACCGGCGATCCCGATCTGGAGGATGAAATTTCCGGCTTTGAATGGAACCAGAACGTCCGCATCGTTCTGGCGATTCTTGTTGTCTTTATTTCGGCCCTGGTGGTCTGGTGGATTGTCTCATGACAGTACGGCATTGCTGGCGCCTTACGGTGCGCGACGAATTTTCCGCAGGGCATGCCCTGCGCCACTATCAGGGCAAGTGCGAACGCCTGCACGGTCACAACTTCGGCGTGGAGCTCTGTGTGGAGGGCCGCGATCTTACGCCGGGCACCGAACTGCTGCTTGATTTCAAGGTTCTGAAAACTGCGCTCAAGGATGCGCTGCGCGAGCTGGACCACTGCGTGCTCAACGACACGCCGCCCTTTGACCGCATCAACCCCTCCTCGGAAAATCTTTCCCGCCACATCTGGCGGAACGTGGCCGCCCGTCTGGCCGAAAGCCCGGACCCGCAGGCCCGCGCCGTGCGTCTGGTCAGCGTGAGCGTGTCGGAAAAGGGCAGCCAGAGCGCCACATATCTGGAGTGGGCCGAGGGTGACCCTCCGGTCCGCTGATGCCATGCCCCAGGCCCTCTGCCTCCTGCACGCCAACTGCCAGGGCGACGCCCTGCGCCCCCTGCTGGAAACCGCCCCGGCGTTCGCCCGGCATTTCCACATCCGGCAATATCTAAACTACACCCGCCAAAGCATCGCCGAAGCGGATCTGGAACAATGCGCGCTCTTTCTGTATCAGCGTCTGGCCCCGCGCTGGGGTACGCTGTCCACGGAGCAGATGCTGCCGCGCCTGCCCGCCGCCTGCCCGCGTATTGAAATTCCCAACCTTTTTTTCAAGGGCTACTGGCCGTTCTGGACCAATGCGGCACAGGGCATCGACTTTGCCGACAGCCTGCTGGAACGCTTGCTGTCTCAGGGCCTTGCGCCCGAAGAAGCCCTGAACCTCTATCTGCGCGGCGATCCGGCCCTGTTGGGCGATGTGGCCGCCGTGGCCGAAGCATCCCTGGCGCGGGAGGAAGGCAAGGAGGCGGATGCTCTTATTCGTTGCGCCCCCCTCGTGCGTGAACGCTGGCGTGAGGAACAGCTCTTCATCACCGTCAACCATCCGGGCAGAAGCCTGCTTTTTCATGTGGCGGACAGCCTGTTGCGCCTGCTGGGCCTGGGCGGCCTGCCGGAAGAAACACGCCGCGCCTACATCCATCCGCAGGAAGATTTCTGGCTGCCCATTCACCCCGCGCTGGGACCGTTGCTGGGCCTGCCCTTTGCCCACCGCGACCGGCGATACCCGGCCTTCGCCGCCCGGCTTACCCATCGGGAATACACTTCCTGCTATCTGGCCTGCCGCCGCCACGGGGTGGACGACCTGCTGACCCTGCTGCGCAACCTGCCGCCCGGATGCGCCAAGCGGACGGCCTGAGGCCCCGGTCGCGCCCCGTGTCAGCCATGCCCGCCGCCCGCCCGCCGCATCCGCATGCTCCGCTTCGGGCGGCGCTCTGCCTGTTTCTGCTCGCTCTGCTCCAGCTTCATGCCTGCGCCGGAGGCGATTCCCGGCAGGCGGCCCGCGCGTTGGGCGCGTCCCGAGGCTTTGCCGAAACGCTCTATCCCACGCCGTATTTTATCCTCTACGGCCAGTTCCGGCCCGGCACCGGGGATGTGCTGCGCGTCTACATCGAGGGCGACGGCCATGCCTGGCAAAGCCGCACCCGGCCTTCCGCCGACCCCACGCCGCATAATCCCGTGGGTCTGCGCCTGGCCCTGGCCGACCCCTCGCCCGCGCCTCTGCTCTATCTGGCCCGGCCCTGCCAGTACGCGCGGGGCGAGGTCCTGCGCCACTGCGCCACGCGCTACTGGACTTCCGCCCGCCTGAGCGAGGAGGTCATCAGCAGCCTGGATGCCGCCGTCAGTGCGGCAAAGGCCCACAGCGGCGCGCGACACGTGGCGCTGGTGGGCTTTTCCGGCGGAGGCGGCGCGGCGGCCCTGCTGGCGGCCCGGAGGCGGGACGTGGTTTTTCTGGGCAGCGTGGCGGGCAATCTGCATCTCTCGGCCTGGACCGGCCTGCACAGGCTGAGCCCGCTTTCGGAATCGTTGGAGCCCTTTGCCGTGGCCCCGGCCCTGCACGGCCTGCCCCAGCGCCATCTGAGCAGCCGGGGCGACAAGGCCATGCCGCCGGAACTCAGCGCGGGCTTCTGCCGCGCCGCCCGGCAGCCCGAAAGCTGCCGCGTGGTTGAAGGCATCCCCCACAGCGGTCCCTGGACCCAAGCCTGGGACTACACATACTGACGCCTTGCTCCTTGGCCCGCCATTCCGTAAACTGAGCGCCGGTTCACAATCCATATGCGGACCGTTTCCCATGGACAGGCGCAAACGCCCATACCAGCACTATTGCAAGGAGATTTTCATGAAGGTTCTTTTGATCAACGGCAGTCCGCACCCCAAGGGCTGTACCTATACGGCCCTGTCAACGGTGGCGAAGCAGCTGGAAAAACACGGCCTTTCCACCCAAATGCTCCACATCGGGCATAAAGCCGTGCGCGGCTGCATCGCCTGCGGCAAATGCGCGGAGACCGGACGCTGTATTTTTACGGACGATCCCGTCAATGAGGGTATTGACCTGTTGCGCGAGTCCGACGCCCTGGTGGTGGGTTCGCCGGTCTATTACGCCGGGCCCAACGCCACCCTGTGCGCCTTTCTGGACCGGGTGTTCTACATGAAATCCGCGCCGTACGCCTTTAAGCCCGCGGCTGCCGTGGTCAGCTGCCGCCGGGGCGGGGCCAGCGCCTCTTTCGACCGGTTGAACAAATACTTCACCATCGCCCGCATGCCCGTGGTCTCTTCCCAATACTGGAACTCCATCCACGGCAATACGGCGGAACAGGCTCTCCAGGACAAGGAAGGCCTCCAGATCATGCGCACTTTAGGCGACAACATGGCCTGGCTGGTCAAATGCATTGCCGCGGGCAAGGCCGCCGGGATCGACCATCCCACGCCGGAACCCTGGGAAGCCACCAACTTCATTCGCTGAGCGCCTTTTTCTCAAGAAACGTCAACGCGCCTCATCCGGCCGGATGGGGCGCGTTGACGCGCTCAGAACAGCTCTCCGCTTTTCAGCGACAGTCCCTGGAGCAGATTAACTCAAAAGTTAAACCGCTCTAGGGTCTGTTAACACTATAGAATTTTTGTTCGCCTGCAAGGAAGATAAACCTGCTTTGAGGGAGTGTACTCTTCTGGTACTCGACCGAAAAAACAGGTGAAATCTGACGCGGCAGGAGGGCAAAAAGGCATAGCGTTAACAGGCCCTAAGGTTGATGAGGCATCAACGCCTTATACGGCCCGCGCATTTTATAGATGAAATCCGCCTGCCGCACGTCGCCGCTGACGATGAGCACCAGCAGCAGTTTGGAAATCGGGTCTTCACGCACCACGCTGTAGCCCTTGATGCCCTTCTGTTCAAAGCTGAACTGCAACTGGCCGTCGCGGGCCACGGGCTTGCTGCCTTTCAGGCGCTGGGAACCGGCTTCAGCCGCTTTTTCGGCGTCGCCCGGCTTGGCGGGCCCCACAATGATGGCCGCCGAGGTTTTATGGTCCTTCTGGCCCAGCAACACCTGCACCGCGTCATTCTGTTTCGTGGGGCCGTTGACCACTACCCAGTCCGGCGGCAGATCCAGGCTGTAATACTTGGTGGTCAGCGGCGCCGCGGAAATCCGCCCGGCAAAAGCGGGCAGCAGCAGGGCCAGCAAAAGGACGACACGCGCGACTATTTTCATGACAACTCCCTGTTCGTATTCGTAACCACACGCGGCAATACGCGCATCAGCGTTATGACAAAAACCGCTTCGCGGCCTCCGCGCCGCCACCTGCCGCGCGGCCCGCGAAAAACTTGCCCCCTTCCGGCAAGCCTTGTACCATGCACAGCCAGATTCACGAGGCATAATTATGAACAAAACTACTCTTCCGACCTTTCGGGCCAAGCTCTACTCCTACCGTTTCGAGTTGCTCATGGCCTCACTTCTCTGCGTGTTTGTACTGAATATCTTCTTCCCAGACAACATTTACGGCGGCATGGCCCAGGCCGTGTACCTGCCCTTCCAGCTCCTGGCCGCCACAGTGCTGTTTGAATCCAAACGCAATCTCCTGCGCCTGGTGCTGCTTTTCGCCGTGCTGCTGGTGATCTGCCGGGCTCTGGATCTTTTTTTCATCAAAAATATCCAGAACGAGCTGCTGCTGCTCTATATCTGCTTTTTCGGCAGCGTCATGCTGGAAGTCTTCCGGCAGATCTACCGCGCCCATCTCATCACTACCAAGATCGTCTACGCCGCTGTCTGCGGCCTGCTGCTCATCGGCTATTGCGGCTTCTACATCTTCCTGACCATTGAATTCCACGAACCCGGCTCCTTCAACGGCCTGGGCCAGGGCGTGCAGGCCATGAACGACCTGTTCTACTTCAGCTACGTCACCATTCTGACCGTGGGCTACGGCGACATTACCCCACACACCTGGATCGCCAAAAACGCCACGGTGCTGGTGGCTTTCACGGCCTACATCTATTCCCTGGTGGTCATCGCCACCATCGTGGGCGAGGCAACGCGCTCCAAAAAGAAAAACGGCAACGGGGAAACGGGAAATTCCTGATCCGCGCCCTGCCGACCGTACTTCAGGAGGACAGCAGAGCACAGCGCCGGACGCGGCCTCCCGGCCGGTGATGCTCTACCGGCCGGGCGAAGCCGACCCTGCGCGCTTTTGCGGCCGCTTACGTCCGGCGCTTGAACATCCACACGGCCACGCCCACGGTGGCCATGCTGATCAGGGTGATCTTGCCCAGGCTCAAGGCCGCCGCCGCAAAGGTGATGTCCTTCAGAAAGACGCCCTGGCTGATGACCGTAAAGTGCCGCAGGGGGTTGAGCTGGCTGGCGTGCTGCAAAAAGACCGGCATGTTGATGATGGGCGTCACCGCGCCGGAAATCAGAATGCAGGGCACGCCCACGGTGAAGGCCCCCAGAAAGGCCTGCTGCTGGGTGGAGGACAGGGAGGAGACCATCAGCCCGACCCCGCCCGAAGCCACGGCGAAGATCAGCATGGCGAGGTAGAGTAGGGCCACGGAGCCCGTGAAGGGCACGCCGAAGCCGAAGACCGTGATCAGCAGAAAGATGGTGCCGTGGACCAGACCCACAATGCAGCCCGGCACCAGCTTGGCCAGGGCGATTTCCGTGGGCGTGGCCGGAGAAACCAGAAGCTGGTCAAAGGTGCCCACCTCCCGCTCGCGCGCCACGGACAGGCCCGTGACCACCAGGCCCAGCATAAGGCTGAGCATGCCGATGAGATTGGGCAGAAAAAACCACTGAAATTCCAGGTTGGGGTTGAACCAGCAGCGCATCCGCACGTCCAGGCGGGGCGCGCTGGCCGCCGCCGTGGCCGCGGCCCGACCCAGCGGCGTGTCCCCAGCCATGCCCTCGATGATCCGGTTGAGGTAATAGGCCGCGATCTGGGCCGCGTTGGAGCGCCGCCCGTCCAGAATCACCTGTGCCTGGGCGGATTCGCCTCTGTCCACTCGGCGGGAAAATTCCTGGTCAAACACCAGGATGAAGAGCGCCCGCTGCCCTTCCAGTACGGGCCGGATGCTCTCCTCCGCCGGGAGAAAACGCACGCTGCGGAAGGTGGGCGAGCCCTCCAGGCGGTGGACGATCTCGCGGCTCCAACGCCCGTTGTCGTGATCCAGCACGGCCACGTCCACATTGCGCACCTCCATGGTGGCGGCCCAGCCGAAAATCACGATCTGCATCAGAGGCGGCACGATGATCAGGACGCGCGAAACGCGGTTGCAGAGCAGGACCAGCAGTTCCTTGCGCACGATGGTGACCACGCGCCGCCAGTTCAGCCGGGGAAGCTCGAAAAAAGCCATATTCAGACATCCAGACGTTTGACGAGATTTTTATACACCAGGCCCAGCAGCACGGCGGCCAGCAGGCCCATGAACAGCAGGCTCGGCCCGAAGATGCTCCAGACGTCGCCGGTCAGAAAGATGGTCCGCAGGCAGGTGTTGAAATAGCTGGCGGGCAGCAGTTTGGTGATAGCCTGGAGAATGGGCGGCATGCTGTTGATGTCGAAAACAAAGCCCGAAAGCAGCAGGGCCGGGAGAAAGCCGGAAAACAGCCCGGCCTCGGCCGCCACCAGTTGGCCGCGCAGGCTCACGGAAATAAACAGGCCCTGGCCCAGAGCGCTGAGCATGAACACCGAGGACAGAAGCAGCAAGGCCCAGAGCGAACCCCGGAAAGGCACGGCGAACAACGTCACCGCGGCCACAGCGCAGAGCGCCATGCTGAACATGCCCATGCAGAAATAGGGGATCAGCTTGCCCAGCAGCAACTGCATGCGGCTCACGGGCGTGGCGAACATGGCCTCCATGGTGCCCCGCTCCCATTCGCGGGCAAAGACCAGGGAGGTCAGCAGGGTGCCGATGAGGGTCATGATGACGGTAATGGCTCCCGGCACCAGGAACTGCACGCTCTTGGCCGTGGGATTGTACCAGAAACGCGTTTCCAGATTGACGGGCGGCTCCAGGGCCGTGCCGCCGGGCAGGGAGGTGCGTTGCCAGTTGGAGATCAGGCCCTGGCTGTAGCTCTGGATGAACTGGGCAGTGTTCGGCTCGGAGCCGTCCACCAGAAGCTGCAGGCTGCCCGCGCCGCCGCGCGCCAGCTCCTGGTCGAAATCCTGGCGGATGACCAGAATGCCCAGCACGTCCGAATCGCGCATCAGGCGCGCGCCCTGCTCCATGTTGCCCACGGGACGGGTTTCAAACCAGGGCGAGTGGGCGAAATCCGCCGCCAGCGTCAGGGAACGGCTGCCGCCGCTCTGGTCCAGCACTGCCAGACGCAGAATGCCCGCGTCCAGCGTGATGCCGAAACCGAACAGCAGCAGAAAGATCAGCGGCAGCACCCCGGCCACCAGGTAGGATGAGGGATCGCGCGCGATCTGCTGAAATTCCTTGCTCATCAGGGCCATAAGCTGGCGCAGCCAGAGATTCCGCTTCATGCTTTTACCGCGCCTCTCCACCGGCCTGTTCACGCCTCCCGTCCGCGCCCCCATATTGCACTCCGCCACGGGCGGAATGCCTGCCCTTTCTTGTGGTAGACCGAATCGCCGCCGTCTTCAAGAGGCTGTGCGGCCCCGACCGCAATAAGCCGGGGCCGCCCCATAACCGAATCCGGGACAGAAGCATTCGTCACTCCCCGTCCGCCGCCAGCGCCTTGAGCGCGCGATAGTCGGTCTTGCCCGTGCCCAGCACCGGGACGGCCTCGAGCCGCAACACGCGCCGCACGACATACAGGGCGGACAGCCCGGCCTCGCGCAGGGCCGCATTGGCCTCCTCACGGGTGAAGGGCACGGCGCTGCACAGCACGATTTCCGGCAGGCCGTCGCGCTCCACGCTTTCCACGGCCAGAGCCGGACCGCTCTCACCGGCCAGATGCGGCGTTGCGGCGTCGCGCCGGGCCTGATAGTCCAGCAGGGCATTTTCCATCTGCGGCAGGGAAATCATTTCTCCACCGAGCTTCACAAAACGGCCCAGGCGCCCGGCAAAGGTCAGACGCCCTTGGGCGTCGGCCCGGACGAGATCGCCGGTGCGGTACCAGCGCAGGCCCTCAAACGCCACAAAGGGATCAGGCGGCGTCTGCCCCGGTCCGGCCAGGTACCCCGCAAAGACATTGGGGCCGCGCACCAGCAGCATGCCCGCCTCGCCCCCGGCCACCCGGCGCAGGGGGCCTTGGGTGCTGACCAGGGCCACTTCCACCGAAGGCAGGGGCAGGCCGATGCTGCCGGGCACGGGATCTTCAGGGCGGTTGACGCTGACGGCCGGAGCGCATTCGGTGACGCCGTAGCCTTCGCACAAAACCCCGCCGCTCTGCGCCGCAAAGGCGTCATAAATCCGTTGCGGGCAGGCTTCCGCACCCACAAAACCCAGACGCAGCGAGGCCAGATCGCCGGGCGCGGCCTGTTGCAGCATGCCGTCCAGAAACGTGGGCGGAGCCACGGTGAGCGTGGGCCGCCAGCGGCGGCAGATACGGTTGAGGCGGGCCGCCTCCGTGGGATTGGGGTGAAAAACCACGGGCAGGCCGAAGCACAGCGGCATGGCGATATTGCCGGTGAGCCCCAGGGAATGGAAAGGCGGCAGCATGCCCAGCATACGATCCTGCCCGGTCACGGAAAGCACCGCGGCGATGTCCCGGCAATTGGCCAGAATATTGGCATGGCTCAGGGGCACGCCCTTGGGCGCGGTCTCGGAACCGGAGGTGAACAGCACGGCCGCCGTTTCGGCCATGCGGCCCGGCATGGCCGCCCGCTCCCAGCCCAGCAGGGCCAGACGGCCGCGCACCAAGGCCGCGAGCTTGAGCCCCCAGGGCATGGCGGCGGCCGCGTCCTCCAGGCAGAGCCACGTCGCGCCCGCCCGCGCCGCCGCATGGGCGTCAAAGCCCTGCCCGTCCAGACGCTCCAGCAGTTGCCGGGCCGTGAGAATGGTCCGGACTTCCGCCAGCCGCGCGCAATGGCTGAAATTGGCCGGGCCGGTGGTCCAGTTGAACATCACCGGCGTCTTTCCGGCCAGCAGCACGGCCAGCCAGCTCATAGCCGCCGCTCCGGAAGCGGGCAGCATCACGCCCACGCGCTCCTGCCCGGCGCAACGGCGGCGCAGCAGCAAGGCCAGAGCCAGGGCGCGCGTCCAGAACTCGCGCCAGCTCACAGCGCCGCCAGCGTCGGCCAGGATCAGGCTCGTGGGGCTGCGCCGGGCCTGGCGCAGAATCGCCAGGGGCAGATGCGGGGCGTCGGGCACGTCCAGACGCCGGGCCGGAGTATGGGAAGCGTCCGCGGCCCAGCCTTCGGGCGCGGGGGCCGCGTCCTCGCCGTCCTCCAGCAGCCCGGCGGCGGCCAGCGCGCAATCCCCGGCAGTGAGCAGCAGGTCCAGGCGGCTCACGCTGTGCCCGGCCACGTCCTCCAGCTTCAGGCTCAACTCGGTCAGGGCCAGGCTGTCGATGCCCAGATCCGCCGCCAGCCGCGTTTCAGGCGTCAGGGAGGCCGGGTCCGCCTCCACGGCGGCGCTGTCCGCCAGGATGTCATAGACCTGTTCACGCACGACCCTGTCCACGCTGTGAAGCGCGTCCGCCGGATTCCGGACGGAACCGGCTTCCGTTTCCACGCGCGGCAGGGGCCGGGGCGCGTCGCCCTGCCAGAAATAATAGGGCACGGCCCTGGCTTCTTCCGGTTCCGCGTCGTACCAGGCCTCCAGGATCCGGTTCAGGGCCGGAGCTCCGCCTTCGGCGGCGGGCAGGTCCCGCAGTTCATGCAGGCTGATGCGCACCTCGCGCCGGGGCATGAAGAAAAGCAGATTGCAGAGCAGACGCCGCGCGCCGCGCGCGAGACCGCGCAGCATGTCGGGATGCTTCCCCGCGGCATGGCTGAACGAGGAGCCCCAGAGGCCCCGGCTGCGCACCAGCACCACCCGACAGTGGGGAACCTGCTGCAACAGCCAGTGCGCCCCGCTGTTGGCGCCGAGATGCTCCTGTCCGTCACGGCTGAGGCCGCCAGCCGGGTAAAACAGCAGATTGTCGCCGGCCTTGAGCGCCTCGGCGCAACGCGTGAGGGCCTCCAGCACGGCTCCGCGCGCAGTGCGGCCCTGGGCCCGCAGATCGGGCAGGGGCACGGGCCGGGCCAGGGGCGCGATGCGGCGCACCAGGGGGCGGCTGATCTGCCACTCGTCGGCCAGGGGCCGGGGGCGGAAGGCGATCAAATGGCTGTAAACCAGCACGGGGTCCATAAGAGCCGGATGGTTGGGCATGAACAGAATGGGCCGGTCGTCGTTGGCGGCGCTCACAGCTTCCAGACCGTCCACGCGCACACGGTAGCGCAGGGACAACAGCCCGCGCAGCAGGGCGGCCAGAATGTCCAAGGCCCGCCCGCCGCTATTGCGCTTTTCCGAGCCGGACGCGGGCGGCATGCCGCCCCGCTCCGCCGTTTCCGGTTCGCCGGAAGGCTCGCTGCCATCGGGAGCGGGCAGGGAACGCAGCCCCCAGGCCAGGCAGACGGCCGCCGCCAGAGCCATGCCGCCCAGGATCATGTGCCCCGTGGAGGGCGCAAAGAATTCCAGGCCCCAGTACACGGCGCTGGCCAGAAGAATGCCGGAAAACACCAGGCAGTTGTCCGTGCCGAGCACGCGGCCCTTTTCCTCGGGAGCCGGGCGCACCTGAATGAAGCTGGACACGGGGATCAGATACAGGCCGCCGCACATGCCCGCCGCGCCGTACATCAGCAGCAGGCTCCAGAAGCGCGCGCCCTGGGGCAGCTGCGGCGCGAAGCCCGCCGCCAGCAGGGCGCAGCTGATGCCGCAGCAGGAAGGCACGAGCCAGCGCCGCCAGCTCCGGGGCGTGCCGCGCGCGGCCAGCAGCGAACCGGCGCAGATGCCCAGCATCAGAGCCGTGGGCAACAGGCTGGTGACGGTTTTGCTGAAGCCCAGCTCACGCACGCCCAGGGCGTTGATTTCCAACAGCACCAGAGTGGAAATAAAGTAGAAAAAGGCATCGGCCGCGATAACCAGGGCCAGAGCCCGGTCCCGCCGCAGCCGCAGAAAATCGTTCAGGGAATCCCAGGTCCCCAGCCAGGGGAAAGGCGGGCGCTCACGGCAGGGCACGGCCGGACGATACGGAACCAGGGCCGCCCCGGCAAGGCCCAGCACGGCCACCAGCACCACGCCCACGGCCACCAGCCAGCGCCCGAAAGGAATCAGGGTATCCACCCACTGCCTGTCCAGGGCCGCTCCGGCCAGCATCACGCCCAGCAAAATGGACGCCGTGGTGAAGAGCTTGAACAGCGCATTGACGCGCGGCACGCTGTGAGGCGGAAATATTTCGGGGATGGAGCCGTTGAGCGCCGGGCTGAACAGGGTGGAGCTGGCCCCCATGCAGAACAGCATAAGCAGCATGGCTGTCCAGTTCAGGGACAGAATGCCCCAGGCCCCGGCCAGCATGGCGGCCAGTTCCAGGCACTTGGCCGCCGTCACCAGATACTTCTTGGGGAAGCGGTCGGCCAGCCAGCCGGCCCAGGCGGAAAACAGCACGAACGGCAGGGCGAACAGAAACGTGCCCCAGGCCTGAAAGCCGCTGTAGCCCAGGCTGACCGCCAGCAGCAGGGCCGCCTGCTTGAAAAAGTTGTCGTTGAACGTGCCCAGCGTGTAGCTGGCCCCCAGAGCCGCCGCCTGCTTCAACAAAACGCCTGCCATCCGCTTTCCCTCCGCGGAGAGGCGGGCTCAGGGCATTTGTTCCCCGGAAGCCGCCAGCATCTCCGCCGCATAGGTTCTGACCTTGTCCAGGGCCTCAATAGCCAGTTCAAGATCAAGACTGTAGTAGACTTCCCGCCCTCGTTTCGAGGGTTGCAGCAGTCCGGCCCGCACCAGGGTGGTCACATGGTGGGTCACGGCCGTCCGGCTCAGGGGCAGGAGTTCGGTCAGACTTTTGAGGCTGATGCTCTCCCCCGGTTCGAACAGGAGCAGAATTTTCTGCCGCGTGGCGTCGCCAAGGGCCGAAAATACCCGGGCCACGGCTTCCCAGTCATCCGGCAGGGTTTGCAGATATTGCGTGTTCATGCCCTGTCATAGGGAAGCCGTCCGGCTGCTGTCAAGAAAAAACTATAAAACTAGTTTTTAATTGTCAACTAAAAAATTAGTTTTATAGTTTTATTACGAAGATCACCCGGATGCCCGGCTCCTCACGCGGTCGGGAGATGCGCCGCCGTGAGGGAGAGAGGAGGTATCCCGGAGACTGGAAAAGGCCGCTCCATGAGGAACAGCCTTTTAC
The DNA here is from genome assembly GCF_001553605.1 of Desulfovibrio fairfieldensis. Classification (NCBI taxonomy): domain Bacteria; kingdom Pseudomonadati; phylum Thermodesulfobacteriota; class Desulfovibrionia; order Desulfovibrionales; family Desulfovibrionaceae; genus Desulfovibrio; species Desulfovibrio fairfieldensis. Next base: position 722,894 of record NZ_CP014229.1, on the reverse strand, counting down.
TGGAAGCGGCAATATACTACGATATGGCACTAGGGTCTGTTAACACTATAGAATTTTTGTTCGCCTGCAAGGAAGATAAACCTGCTTTGAGGGAGTGTACTCTTCTGGTACTCGACCGAAAAAGCAGGTGAAATCTGACGCGGCAGGAGGGCAAAAAGGCATAGCGTTAACAGGCCCTAGCGCGTTGATATATTTTCAATATCAAAGCACTCTAAAAAGCGTGAAGGGCATAGTGCGAAAGCCGTGGATGCACATCACGTCTTTTCTGTACCCGGCTCCGCCTGCGGCGCTACAGGGGATGCTCCTTGTCATAGCGCTCAATGCTGGCGATAAACGCTTCCTCCAGCGTGGGGTCGGTGAGGCCCGTGGCCGAGGCCTTGAGTTCGTCCGGCGTGCCCACGCTGATCATGGCTCCCCGGTAGATCAGGGCGATACGGTCGCAGTATTCGGCTTCTTCCATGAAGTGGGTGGTCACCAGCACGGCGGCCCCGGCCGAGGTCATGGCCAGGATGTGTTTCCAGAAGTCGCGCCGGGTGCGGGCGTCCACTCCGGAGGTGGGTTCGTCCAAAAAAAGCACCGGCGGTTCGTGCAGGGTGGCGCAGAGCAGCGCCAGGCGTTGCTTCAGGCCCAGCGGCAGGGCCCCGGTGCGGCTGCGCAGAAAATCCTTGAGCTCCAGGGCCTCGGCCAGCACGGGCAGCAGTTCGTCCCGGCGTTTTTTGTCCAGGCCGTAGAGATCCGCGAAAATGCTGATATTGTCCTTCACCGCGATGTCGGGATAGAGCGAGAATTTCTGGGCCATATAGCCCAGGCGCGAACGCGCGGCGCTGCCCGCGCTGAGCAGATCCACGCCGTCCACCGCGCAGTCGCCCGAAGTGGGCCGGGACAGGCCGCAGAGCATGCGGAAAGTGGTGGACTTGCCCGCGCCGTTGGGCCCCAGCAGGCCGAAGATCTCACCGGCCCGCACCTCAAAGCTGATTTCATGCGCTGCCGTGAAGTCCCCGAATTTTTTGGTCAGCTTGTGGGCGGCGATGCGCGGCCGCGCCGCGTCCCCGGATTCGCGGGGGCCGTGGCCGTGATTCACGGCAATACGGCCGTAAGGCGAGGGCTTCTGGTTGATGCCGCCCACGGCGCTCATATAGGCGTCTTCCAGATCCGGGGGCGTGGGTTCCCCGCCCTGGGCCAGCACCTCCTCGCGCAGGGCGGCGGGCGCGTCGGCGGCCAGCACCAGACGCAGACGGCTGCCCTGAATCAGGGCGTCCTCCACGCCGGGGCGCATGCTCCAGCGGGCCAGGGCCTCGCGGTGCCCCCCGCCGCGCTCCCGGCCCCGCTTGTCCGCAGCGCCGCGCAGCAGAAACACCCTGCCCTCGGCCCGTCGGGTCAGATCCTCCGGCGGCCCGGCAAAAAGCACCTTGCCCGCGTCCAGCATGATCACGCCGGGACAGCGCGCGGCCTCGTCCAGATAGGCGGTGGACCAGATCACGGTCATGCCGCCGTGGCTCAGTTCCTGCACCATGCTCCAGAGTTCACGGCGCGACTGCGGGTCCACGCCCACGCCCGGCTCGTCCAGCAAAAGCAGGCGCGGCGAGCCCAACAGGGCGCAGGCAATGCCCAGCTTCTGCTTCATGCCGCCGGAAAGCCGCCCGGCCAGCCGTTCGGTGAACGGTCCCAAAGAGGTAAAGCCCAGCAGCCTGGCAAAAAGTTCGTCCCGGGCCTGGCCCGTGAGCCCGCGCAGGCTGGCGTGCAGGCGCAGATTCGCCATGACCGTGAGATCTTCATACAGGCCGAAGCGCTGGGGCATGTAGCCGATGCTGTTGGGCTCGCGCCGGGCCAGCTCCATGGCCGGGCGGCCGAACACCAGAGCCCGGCCGCCGGTGGGCTGCATCAGGCCGGCCAGAATGCGGATCAGGGTGGTCTTGCCCGCCGCGTCCGGCCCCACCAGTCCGGTGATCCGCCCGGCGGGAATACGCGCGTCGATGCCTTTGAGCGCTTCCACCGCCGTTGCGCCCTTGCCGAAACTCATGCCCAGATCTTCCAGGCGCACCGCGATGCCTGGTTCGTCCGGCCCCGGCTTTTCCGGCGTGGCGGGCCCGACGGCGGGCCTCATGGCGTCACCGGCTCCAGGGTAATGGTCACGGGCATGCCCTGGCGCATGACGTTTTCCGGATCCTCAACCTGGACACGCAGACGGTAGACCAGAGCCGTGCGCACTTCGCGGGTTTCCACGGTCTTGGGGGTGAACTCGGCCGTGGGCGAAATAAAGCCCACCGTGCCGGGGAACGTCTTGCCCGGCGCGGCGTCCACGGCCACGCGCACAGACATGCCCGGCTTGACCTTGCCCAGATTGGGTTCGTCCACATAGGCCCGCAGCCAGACCGGATTGGTCAGGGTGAGGGTGTAGACGGTCTGTCCCGCCTGGACAATGGCCCCGGCCTCGCGGGCGCGCGTCAGAATAATGCCCTTCTGCGGCGCGGCGAGCACCGCGTCGCGCACCTGGATTTCCGCGTGGTTCAGTTCGGCGTCCGCAGCGGCCACGGCGGCGCGCTGGGCCAGCACGTCCTCCTCGCGGTAGCCGGAGGTAAGCATATCCAGCTGGTCCTGGGCCGAACGCAGCTTGGCCGCCGCCTCCCGCTCCGCCGCGCGGGCGTTGTCCAGTTCCTTCTGGGAAATGGCATTGGAGGCGCGCATGGCCGCGACGCGCTTCAGATTGATGCTCGCATTTTCCGCCACGGCGGTGGCTGCCACCACCGAGGCGCGGGCCTGAGCGATTTCCTCCACGCGGTAGCCGCGTTCCAGGCGGGCCAGATCGGCCTTCTGCCCGGCCAGTTTGGCGGCGGCCTGGTCCCGCTGCTGGCGCAGCAGATCATCGTCCAGCCGGGCCAGGGGCTGGCCCTCGCTCACCGCATCGCCTTCATCCACCAGCACCGCGGCGATACGCCCGCCCACGCGAAAGCCCAGATCCACCTGCCGGATATCCACATTGCCGTACAGGGTCAGATCGCCGCTCTGCCGCGCTCCGAACAGGTGCCAGGCCAGGAACCCGGCCCCGGCCAGAATGGCCAGAACGGCAATGACTTGTATTTTACGGGGAATATGCATGCCTTTTATCCCGGATAATATAATTAACGCTGCCGCCTTCCGTGCCCGGATGGCGGTATGGCGGGGCGTCGGCCCGCTTTTCCGAAATATAACGCCGGAAACAGGGAGCGTCCAGCCGCGCGCCCGGTTTCCGTCCTTGACAGCGCAAGCCGGGCATGCTGTGCTGCCCTCCATGATTCCTCTTTTCCGCGAAATTCGCCCCTTCTTCCGCCTGTCGGGCATGCTGCTGCTTCTGTCGGCCGCCATACCGGCTTCAGCACAAGACTTCGGCTGGTTTGAACTTGATATTCCGCCGGGCTGGCAGGTTGAAGAGCCCCGCCGACTGGGCGGAACCTGGGTGCTGAGCCTGCGCAACGCCGAGGCCGGTTCACAGGTGAGCATTCTGGTGGGCAAAACCGCCGGGCCGCCGGACGCCGCCGACGTAGCCGGCCTGCTGCGCGCGGCCACGGGCGTGCCTGAACCCGCGCGCCGCCTGAACGGGCGCTGGCTGTTCGCGGGCAAGGACGTCCAGGGCGTGGACACGGCCTGCGTCGTCAGCGCGGACCGCAAGGCCGGGCTCTATCTCGCCGTGCTGCGCTCCGGCGGGGCGGCCCCGGCAGAGGCCCTGCTGGCGGGCCTGCGCAGCAAAAAATATCCCGCCCTGCTGCCGCGCTGAACGGCATTCTCCCTCAAAAACAAAGAAAAGGCCGTGGAAAAAATCCACGGCCTTTGAGATTACTTTGGGAACAGGCTTACCAGCGGCGGGGCGCGGGACGCTTTTCAGCTTCGTTGACGCGCAGGGTACGGCCTTCAAATTCCACGCCGTTGAGACCGGCGATGGCATTGCGGGCGTCGCCCTCTTCCATTTCCACAAAACCGAAGCCGCGCGGGCGACCGGTGACGCGGTCCATGATCAGATTCACGGACAGCGGCGTGCCGTACTGGGAGAAAAGATTCTCAAGACCGGCCTGGGTGCTGGAAAAAGACAGATTACCGACATAGATAGAAGTAGCCATGGTAAAACTCCAAACGTTACGGGGATGTACACTTTCCGCTTGAAGCCTTACCCATGCAAAGTCTCTGGCAAAAAAGAAATACGTACGCCCAATCAATCAACGGCGGGAATATACATGCGGATGGAAAGCGGGTCAAGTTTTTTTTGTGATATGCTCTTTTTTTCACTGTCGGGCCGACCGACGGCGCAGGCAGTTGATGATGCCGTACAGGCTGATCACGAACCAGAAGGCCTCCACCAGAAAAGCGGACATATTGAAGGCGAAAAGCAGGGAAACGCCGATCAGCAGCGCGGCCAGCGCATTGAGCAGAGAATAGAGCGGCCGTGTACTGTCGATTTTGCCCATTTGCAGCAGCAGATAGGTTCCCAACAACAGGACAAGGCCGATATTGCCGATAAAATCATGAAAGGCATAATGCATGACAACCTCGCGCTCCGCTCTCTCCTGTCCCGCCGGAACGCGGGGACGGCAACCGCCCGCCGCGTTCCGGCGTCCGGAGGAGGGTTTACTTTATATTCCGTCCGTCGCGCAGGGCCTCAAGGAATTCCGGATGCAGGAAGTCCTCGGCCTTCTGTCGCGGCACCTCATTCTTGATACGGCCCTGTTCCAGCAGGAAGGCGGCCACATTTATGATATCCCCGGCCGACCGGCCCTTGTGGGCGCTGGTGCCCAGGAAAGCGGGACTCAGCTGCTCGTCCAGGCCGATGAGCCGGGTCCCGGCCATCATGCGCTCGGCGTCCTCCACGGAAATGCCGCCCAGCTCCTTGGCAATGATTTTTGCCGCCTCTTCCGGGTGCTCCCGCCAGTACTCCATGGCCGCCAGTTCGCTTTTGATGAACTTCATGACCAGTTCGGGATACTTCCGGGCAAATTCCGGTTGTACGCTGATCACATCCCAGGTCAGATGCCCCTTTTCGGCCATCTGCTCGCTGGTCAGCAGGATCTTGCCGCCGTTTTGCACCACCAGGCCGAGGCCGGGCTCCCAGATATAGGCGGCGTCGATGTCGCCCCGAATAAAGGGGGCCAGGGCTTCGCCGGGGGCCATGTCCATGATCTTGACCTTGCCCATGTCCACCCCGGCCTCGCGCAGGGCTTTGATCAGCAGATAGTGGGTGGTGGAGCCGAAGGGGGCCACCACGGTCTTGCCCTCCAGATCCTTGAGACTGTTGATGTCCTTGCGCACCACCAGGGATTCCACCGCGCCCAGCACATTGGCGTTCATGATGCCCCAGTAGTTCATGCCTCCGGCCAGGCCGATCGTGGCCGGGGGCAGGCCCACATTGCCGAAGTCGATGCTTTTGGAGGCCATGGCCGTGTTGACGTCCCGCCCGGAATTGAAGCGGAACCACTCCACGGGTACGCCCATTTCTTTCTCATGCAGTTGCAGGTACTTGGAAAGAAGCTGCCCGTTGACCAGGGAGAGATAGCCGATGCGCACCTTTTCCGGTTTGTCCGCCGCTTGAAGCGGCTGAGCGGCCGACACAACGAACAGCGCCAGGAACGCCAGGCAAATGAATTTCTTCATGGCAGTACTCCCGATAGGTTTATGTGCATGAATGTCCGCGTGACCTTTACAGACGGATTTTGTTTTTCGGCAGGGAAACAGGCGCTACTGCCGCTTCCAGCGCAGAAGATGCTTCGCCGCAAAGCGCAGGCAGGCGTCCAGGCCGATGCCGGTGACGCCCATGGTGATGATGCCCACAAAAATGATGTCCGACCGCATAAACTTGCTGGCGTCCCAGACCATCCAGCCGATGCCCTCCGTGGCGGCCACGATTTCGGCGGCCACCAGCACGGTGTAGGTAAAGCCCAGGCTGATGCGCATGGAGGTGATGATGGCCGGGGTGGTGGCGGGCAGAATGATCCTGCAGAAGACCTGCCGGCTGTCCGCGCCCAGGGAGCGCGCGGCCTGGATCACCGAAGGGCCGACCTCCTTGACGCCTTCCACCGCGCCGATGGTCAGGGGCGGAATGGCCGCCAGGAAGAGCAGCAGAATCTTGGAAAATTCACCGATGCCGAACCAGAGCACCAGCAGGGTGTAATAGGCCAGAGGCGGCAGCGGACGGTAGAACTCGATGAGATAGTCGAATACGGCCCGCACCTTGGAACTCAGGCCCATGGCCAGGCCCAGGGGGATGGCGATCACGCAGGCGGCCAGCCAGCCCAGCAGCACCCGGCCCAGGCTGACCATGCAGTGGTAGAAAAGCCCTCGGCCATGGTAGCCCTGGAAAATGGTTTCCTCAAATCCCTGCCAGACATCATAGGGCGAGGGGATGAAAATTTTGGGCACAACGCCCCGGCGGGTCACTTCATACCAGGCCAGAAAAATAATCAGCAGGGTCGCCAGGGTGATCCAGTTTTCCACCCTGAACTTGAAACGCGTGCCGCTCATAGCTACCTCCGCAACGCCGCAGCTTGTCAGATTTTGCCGTCCGGGCAGGCGGCGAGCCAAGCCCGGAGCGGACAGATTGCAACCGCCCTTCCCCGGGGCTCAGCGCCCGCCGGGAACATGCTCGAAGGATTTCAGCGCCTCGGACTCCAACACCTCAAAGGCTTCGCCCTGAATCTCCGCGAATTCCGGGCAGGTCTGGTGCTCCACCAGGCGCGGCCGGGGCAGATCCACGCGCATTTCTTTCTTGATGGCCGTGGGCATGGTGGACAAGAGATAGAGCACGTCGCCCATGAACACGGCCTCATCCAGCTCCGAGGTGATCAGCAGCATGCTGATGCGCGTGCTTTCAAAAACCCGCAGAAAATATTCCTGCATCATGCCCCTGGTCATGGCGTCCAGGCCCCGGAACGGCTCGTCCATGAGCAAAATCCTGGGCTCGTTGATCAGGGCCCGGATCAACTCGGCCCGGCGCTGCATGCCGCCGGAAAGCTGGCCGGGGAACTTGCCCTCAAAGCCGTCCAGACCGGTAAGGTGAATAAGCTCCCTGGCCTTTTCCCCGGCTTCTTTCAGGTTTTTGCCCTGAATACGCGGGCCGAACAGGGTATTGTCCCAGAGGGTCATCCACTGGAAGAGCGTATTTTCCTGAAAGACGACCAGGCGGTCCGGGCTGGGCCCGCTGACCGGCTGCCCGTCGAAGAGGCAGGAGCCGCTCTGCGGCGCGAGATAACCGGCCAGTACGGACATGATGGTGGTTTTGCCGCAGCCCGACGGGCCGCAGATGCAGGTGAAGTTTCCCTCTTCCATGCTGAAGGACAGATCGTCCAGAATTTTCCTATCGCCGAAGCTGACGCTGACATGGTCAACCCGCATGATGGCCGGCGTCGCCGCCGCCTGAGCCGCATCCGACATGGCTTTTCCTCCGCTTGTTCCCGCAGGTTACGCGCCCTCGCGCTCGCCGCGCTCAAAGGATTTCCGGGCTTCCTCCCGCACCGCTTCGATGGTCTGGCGTTTGTAATCGAGAAATTCCGGCATCTTCTTGGTGCCGAAAGTACGCGGCCGGGGCAGATCCACATGAATCCATTTTTTGAAACGGCCCGGCCGGGTGGTCATGATGCCCACCTTGTCCGAGAGATAGATGGCCTCATCCAGGTCATGCGTGATGAAAAGCACGGTCTTGTGCACCCTGTCGAACATATCCAGCAGAAACTGGTGCATCACTGATTTGGTGATGGCGTCCATGGCCCGGTAGGGCTCGTCCAGCAGCAGGGTCTTGGGTTCATTGATCAGGGCCCGCAGAATTTCCACGCGCCGCTTCATGCCCGATGAAATGCGGATGGGGTAGGCGTCCTCATAGCCTTTCAGCCCGGCCATGCGGATCAGCTCCATGGCCCGCGCTTTGGCCTGGGCCTCATTCATGGCGCCGGTGGACAGCGGGCCGAACATGATGTTCTGCCGCACTGTCATCCAGTCGAACAGGGCCCCGGCCTGAAAGACCACCACCCGGTCCGGGCCCGGCTGCGGCCTGCGGCCCGGCGCGGCAATGACCTGGCCGTCCATGCGGATCTCGCCCCTGGAGATGTCCTCGAAACCGGCGGTCATGTTCAGCAGCGTGGTTTTGCCGCAACCCGAAGGCCCCACAATGGCTACAAATTCCCCGGCCCGGATCTCAAAACTGCAATTGTCCACCGCGAGCACATTGACCCCCTCGGGATCGTAGATCTTGCTCGCATTGATGATCTCCAGATGTCCTTCCTTGGTGTCCACGGCATTCCCCCTGATGGTTCAGGCACGGCCGGGTCTGGGCCCGGACGGAATATGGCGGGAAGAAGCTCTGCGCCCCCTGCTCCACCTCCTGGAACGAGGTAAGCGGATCGGACGAGGGGCAGTCCCTAAAATGATGCATTTTGTTTCCCGGCAAGGAAACAGGCGGTTGCAGGCCAGGGATAGTACTCTAATGGTACAGCCCTGGCCCGCAACCGCCTGTTGACGCAGTCCAGGGGACAAAAGACGCTTTTTAGAGACTGTCACTGATTTTTTTGGGCTTCAGGCGATACTGATGCAGCTTTTCGTAGTACGGCAGGCAATGCTCGTAGAGCATTTTGAGCATGGGCAGATCCTCGAAGATGGCGTCCACCACCTTGTCATCGTAGAGGAAGGCCTCCATGTTCTTCTGGATGCCGGTGCTGCCGCTCACATCGTAGTAAAAATCCTTGCAGTGGTCGTATTCGGGACGCCATTCCGGGACCCAGCGCAGGGTTTCGGGCTTGAATTCCAGGCCCACGGCCTCGCACCATGCGGCCATGATGCCCGCCGGGTCGTTCTGGAAGTCGTCGCCGTCAATGACCAGCGGGGTTTTACCGTTGTCCAGGGCATGCAGGCCCAGCTCGCTGAGCCGGTTGAAGACCCTGTCCGAGGCTAGAGGCCCTATGTCCTCAATACGCATGGAGCGTTGCGAACCGATGACCTTCCAGAAAGACAGAACCACATACTTGGGGTTGCGGATCTGGAACATGTGGGTGCAGCGGCGCAGATAATTTTCGTCGGCCAGGTAGTTGTCGATGGCGTGGTAGGGGCATTCCTTGATGAAGGTGGGCGTCTGTTCCGCGATGCCGTAGATCTTCCGGATGATTTCCTCATAGACCACGGGCCAGCCCTCATAGTCCTGATGCGACTGCACGCCGGGCTCGTTTCTGTTGCGCCAGTATAAAGGCAGAGTGGGTTCAAAAATAGTGTGGAAATCCCCCCGGTTGGTGATGGCCCGCATAAAGACCGTGGTGAGCGAGCGCGGGTACATCCAATTGACGATGATTCTGTTCATGCCAGCCTCCTGAAGTTTCCTGTAAATACGAGCTCCGGAATCAGGCGGGCGAATAAAAATCCGGACCGATGCCGCCAGCCGGGCTCTGCACGGGGAAGAGCAAGGAGCATGCCAGGAGCATGGCCTGGAACTGAAAAATTATTTAGTTATTTTAATGGATTATAAAATAAAGATAAAAAGCGCGGCACCAATGCTTGTGCGACTGTAGCAATCCGCACACTTTTGGTGCAACAAAAGTGTGCGAATGCTACAGTTCTTCGCCCGGCCGCTCCAGACCATGGCGAAGCAGGCGGCGGTAGAGGGTCCAGCGACTGACGCCCAGCAGCCGGGCGCTCTTGCTGATATTCCAGGCGGCTTTTTCCAGCGCGACCAGGAGACGCTGTTTTTCATCGGCGGGCGACGCCGCGACCGTTTCCTCCCGCCGGGCCGGGCGCGCGGCGGCCTCCAGGGCGATATGCTCGGGCCGGATCATTTCCCCGCCGCAGAGCACAAAGGCCCGCTCAATGACGTGTTCCAGTTCGCGCACATTGCCCGGCCAGGGATGGCCCATGAAGATCTCCATGACCTCCGTGGACACCCCGGCAATGGACTTGGCGTACTGGCCGTTGAATTTGAGGCGGAAATGCTCCGCCAGCAGGGGAATGTCCTCCACCCGATCGCGCAACGGCGGAATGCGGATGTTCATGACGTTGAGCCGGTAGTAGAGATCCTCGCGGAAGGTTCCCTCGGCAATGGCTTTTTTGAGATCGCGGTGGGTGGCGGCCAGAACGCGCACATCCACCTTGCGGGGCGTGGCTTCGCCCACGCGTTCGATCTCCTTTTCTTCCAGTACCCGCAGCAGCTTGAGCTGGATCAGCGGCGAAATGTCGCCGATTTCGTCCAGCAGAATGGTGCCGCCGTGGGCGGCCTCAAAACGCCCCACACTCTCCCGGTCCGCGCCGGTAAAAGCCCCTTTGGCATGGCCGAACAATTCGCTTTCCAGCAGGCTCTCGGCCAGGGCCGAGCAGTTGACCCGGATGAAGGGCCGCCCGGCCCGTCGCCCGCCGTAGTGCAGGGCGTGGGCGATTTTCTCCTTGCCGGTGCCCGATTCGCCGGTGATCAGCACCGTAGTGTTCATGTCCGCCAGCGTGTGCAGCAAATCATAGACTTTCTGCATTTTCTCGCTTTGGCCGATGATGCCCTGGTAGTTGCGTCGTTCGCGCAGGGCGTTTTCCAGGCGAGCCAGGCGGGTGATGTCGCGGATGACCAGAACCCCGCCCAGAAAGCCGCCTTCGCCGTTAAGCAGGGGGGAACAGTTGACCGCCGCCATCTGTTCCCTGCCTCCGCCCCGGAAACAGCAGATCTGCGAGTCGCGCAGGCTGCGCTGTGTCTGCAGGGTTTCCTTGAGCAAGGCGAGACAGGCCCTGGTGCAATCGCTGGCGCAGAGATCAAAGCGCTTGCCCGCCGCGATATTCCTGTGGCAGATGCCGGCGGCCGCGCGGTTGGCGGTGATGATGCGCAGAGAGGCGTCCACCGTGATGATGGCGTCCTGTACGCTGCCGAAAATGGATTCCAGCAGATTTTTGTTTTCGACGAGCTCACGCTCGTAAATCTTGTTTTCAATGGCCCGCGACAGGATCTGGGCCGCCGTGGTCAGAATGTAGAGGTCGGAATCGTGCCACTGGCGGTGGAATCTGTGTTCGTCAAAGCCGATGAAGCCGTACATGCTTCCGTAGACGAAAAGCGGCACGTTCAGGGTGGATTTCACCCCTGAGGCGAGCAGATGGTCCCTGTAGTTTTTGAAGGGCATGGTCGCCGTATCAGGATAATTGAGCACCGTGCCGGAGGTCAGCTCCCCGGCGGCGTCGGGAATGTGCAGCACAATGCCCCCGGAACCGCGCCTGACGCCCAGTTCCGGGTCGTCCCAGCCGCAGCGGCAGGCGAAGGTGCGGTCTTCATGCTGATAGCCGAACATGAACACGCGGCTGACATGCAGCGTTACACCCATGCGCTGTAAGGCCTGTTGCAGAAAGGCGTCCATATCATTGACGCGTACGGCCATTTCAGAAATCTCGGCAAGCATTTTTTCATAGGAAATACGCTTTTCCAACATTTCTTTACTGTGCATGGCTCACCCCGTTCGCAGTGCGCTGCGTGAAACCATCTTTATATATAGAATAATAATTATGTAAATAATACAATTAAAGAGATACAGAGGTCAAATCCAGCGCCACGCACAGAGCGTTTTGATATTGAAAATATCTCAACGCTCTGTGCGGATTTTCCGTGAAAAGCCGTACCGCGAAAGTATCGCAAGGCGAATTTACTTCGCCGTTAAGCGATAATTTCAAGCGCAAACCGCTCTAGGGCCTGTTAACGCTATGCCTTTTTGCCCTCCTGCCGCGTCAGATTTCACCTGCTTTTTCGGTCGAGTACCAGAAGAGTACACTCCCTCAAAGCAGGTTTATCTTCCTTGCAGGCGAACAAAAATTCTATAGTGTTAACAGACCCTAACGCCGCACACGGTGCGGCACGCCGCGAAGACCGACCCGACGGGCAGCCCGAAGGGCTGTCCCCGTTGGCGACAACGGAGCCATACGGGGATCGACAGCAACGATAACCACGTTTTTCGCCCGAATGTTAACTTTGAAATTTGTAAAATTTCAAAGTTAATCTGCTCTAGTCCGCGCGGCACGAAAAACCCCTCCGGAAAAATCCGGAGGGGTTCGGGGATCAGCGCCGGCGGCGCGGGCATGCCGCCGCGAGAGCAATTCATGTTTGAAATAAGTGAATTGCGTTAAGGAGAGCTTACGCTGAAAAGGCTCAGATTTCGCTTTCAGGAATGCCGCAGGCCTTGGCCACACCGGCGCCGTAAGCCGGATCGGCTTTGGCGCAGTTGCGGATGTGGCGCAGCTTGATTTCCTTGGGCGCGTCGCCCAGGGCACGGGCCGTATTGCCGAACAGGGCTTCTTTCTGTTCCGGGCTCATCAGCCGGAAGAGCTTGCCGGGCTGTTCAAAGTAGTCGGCATCGTCGCAGGGATAATTCCAGCGGGCCGCATCGCCGCTGATCTTCAGCGGCGGCTCGGCGAACTCGGGCTGTTCCTGCCAGGCGCCCTCGCTGTTGGGCTCATAGCTGGTGTAGCTGCCGTAGTTGCCGTCCACGCGCATCTGGCCGTCGCGGTGGAAGCTGTGATAGGGGCAGCGCGACTTGTTCACCGGGATCAGATGGTGATTGACGCCCAGGCGGTACCGCTGCGCGTCGCCGTAGGAGAACAGGCGGCCCTGAAGCATCTTGTCCGGCGAAACGCCGATGCCGGGCACCAGATTGGAGGGGTTGAAAGCGGCCTGTTCCACTTCCGCGAAATAGTTTTCCGGATTGCGGTTCAGTTCCAGCACGCCCACTTCCATGAGCGGATAATCCTTGTGGTACCAGACCTTGGTCAAATCAAAGGGATGGTAGGGCAGCTTCTCGGCGTCTTCCTCGGGCATGATCTGGAAGTACAGGGTCCAGCGGGGATAGTCGCCCTTTTCGATGTGCTCGTACAGATCGCGCTGATGGCTGTCGCGGTCGCGCCCGATAAGTTCCTGGGCCTCGGCGTCCGTGAGATTTTTGATGCCCTGCTGGGTTCTGAAGTGGAATTTGACCCAGAAGCGTTCGTTTTTGGCGTTGATCAGGCTGTAGGTATGACTGCCGAAACCGTGCATGTGCCGGTAGGAAGCCGGAATGCCCCGGTCGCTCATGACCACGGTGACCTGGTGCAGGGCTTCGGGCAGCAGGGTCCAGAAGTCCCAGTTGTCCTTGGCGCTGTGCATATTGGTGCGCGGGTTGCGCTTGACCACGTGGTTCAGGTCCGGGAAATTAAGCGGGTCGCGCAAAAAGAAGACCGGCGTGTTATTGCCAACCATGTCCCAGTTGCCCTGATCCGTATAAAATTTGAGGGCAAAGCCGCGGATGTCGCGCTCCGCGTCAGCGGCGCCGCGCTCGCCCGCCACGGTGGAGAATCGGGCGAACACATCGGTTTTTTTGCCGATTTCAGCAAACAGCGAAGCCCTGGTGTATTTGGTGAGGTCATGGGTCACCGTAAAGGTGCCGTACGCGCCGGAACCACGGGCATGCATGCGCCGTTCCGGAATCACTTCACGGTCGAAATGGGCCAGCTTCTCCTGAAACCAGACGTCCTGCATAAGCATGGGGCCGCGCGGACCGGCGGTCAGGGCATGATTATTATTGGGCACCGGCGCGCCGGCATTGGTGGTGAGCGAGTCTTTATTTTTCATATTATCTGCCATGATGCTTTTCTCCTTGGTTTATCCGAAGGGATCGGGTGAGAAAAAACGGCTCCGTACCTGCTTGTATTGCGTTGGAAAAAGCATGGCACGGCTGACGATTTTTGTAAATAGTAATTGTTACTATTTTTAAGAAAAAATCGATCTCCGCTTGGTTTATTGAAAAATCTCTATTGCTTATGAAGGAAATCTTATTTCATGGCCCCAGCTTAAGGCATGGCTGGCTTGCGGCTGCGCACAATGGGCTGCCCCAGATGCAGCTCCTGCATGATCTGCGGCACTTCCGCCGCGCGGGCGGCGTCGCCGCGCAGCAGCACCAGGACCAGAAAGAGCTTGCCGTCGCGTTGCATACGGGTGCGCAGCCCCCGGCCCTCCAACCGCTGACGCAGGCTGTCCACGCTGTCCTCATCCTTGAAGGCCGCTACCTGAAAGACGTAGTCGAACATGGTGGCCGCCGGAGCGGGCGGCGGGGTCTGGCCTTCCGGCACGGCCGGGGCGAAGGGCGAGGCGGGAACGCCGCCCGGCGCGTTTTGGCCGGGTTGCGTGTTTTGCGCGCCCTGGCCGGGCGCTGCGGCGGTCGCCTGCGGCATTGCCGGAGCGGGCCGGGCCGGGTCCGGCTCGGAGGCATTGGCGGAATCATTGCGCAGAGCCCGAGCGAAACGCAGATCTTCCGGAGCCAGTATCCGCTGGCCCGCGTCCGCGCCGTCCTGTACCGCTTCCGCGCCCTGGCTGATGAGGTCCACGGGCTTTTCACCGGCGTCCGCCCGCGCGCCGGGCTGCGTCGCCGCAGCCGGAACCGCGTGCCTGACCGCGTATGCGCGCCCACTCATAACCCCGCCCACATAGGCCAGGGCAACGGCCGCCAGCACCAGAAAACACGCCGCCACCAGCGACGACGGGCGCAGGCGCGGACCGGTTTTGGGGCTGTCTTGCCCGGATGCGGACGAACGGGAAGCGGAGGCCATAGATTCTCCTTGTATTCTTACTGATATACTACTGCCCGCGCGCCATCCGGCACGAGCAATGCCAGCACCATAGCAGTCCGGCCCGCCAGCGTAAAGGGAGGAAAACCCGGCGCGCCCTGCACGGCTCCGCACCGGGCCGAGCCCCTGCGCATGCCGCCTTGACAGGCGGCCCCCGCACTCTGCTACAGTACGGGCGTACCCATCTCCAACCGGAGTTCCGCCATGAAAAATACGCGTTGCCGCATTGTCGCGCTTCTGCTGCTCGCCCTTCTCTGCGTCTTTCCGGCGCGCGGCTCGTCGGCCGCCGAAACGCCTGCCTGCCTGACCGTCAGCAATCAGACCAGCCGGGACCTGCTTAATATCCGCTTCCGCCAGGGCCGGACCACATATTTCGTGCGTCTGGACATGGCCCCCGGCGCACGGGACGATATTGAAAATCCCGGAGTCACGGCGGACCTGCGCGTGGATACGGGCCTGGCCTTCTGGTTTTTCAAGGCCGTGCCCCTGGCCCAGGCGCGCCGCCTGACCTTCTGCGGCGACCATACGGCCTGTCTGATTCTGGAACAGAAGAACAATATCTCACGGCATATCAACGGCAATGCCCAAAGCCTGCTGCCCGGCGAACTCAGCAGGCCGGTCTGCACCCTGGACCAGTTCCGCCCCGGCATGACCATGAATGACGTCTGTTCCCTGCTGGAGCCCGATCCCCCTCGGGACGACAATGACGCGGTGCTGACCAGCCTGGGCTTTGCGGGCATGGTCTGGGCCGCGCGCCTCGCGCCGAGCCAGTCCTCCGGCGGAAGCGGCACCCTTTCCGGACGCGACCGCCTTGGGCATCTGGAGCTGCGGCAGCACCTGACCGACGCCAATCTGGCCGCCCTGCTGCGGACGCTCTACAGCCAGGGCTATGCGCCCTGGCAGGCTGAGCTGCCCGGCCTGGACATGAATTTTACGGAAATGACGGATATGGATACGGCCAAGCAGAAGGACATCCTGCAACGGGCCCTGGAGTATTTTCTGCAATCCGGTCGGGGTGAGGCCACCCTGATGCTGGCCCCGGCCGCCATGCTGCCCGCTCTGGCCGACGCCGACGCGCCGCAGCGCGACGTACAACTCTTCACGCTGACCCTGCGCCAGAGTTCCAGAACCCTGGTCGTGGATGTGGCGGCCTATCAGGGCGGCGAAGGCGGCCGCTAGGGCCTGTTGACACTACGTTCTTTTGCCTGCGGGCTTTGTTGAACTTCGCCTTTTATTCCAGTCGAGTACCATAGCTCTGCTGTCCTCATCCGTAAGCAGCTTCGCCGCAACGGCTGAGGCAAGAGTACACTCCTTTCATGCTTTAGCCGTTATGCGAGGAACGAGCATTACGGATAAAGACAGCAGCGATAAAAGGCTCGTTCTCCTCGCCAGCGAACAAAATCTCAGTAGTGTCAACAGGCCCCAGAGCAATTTCACTTTAAAATTGCTTTGGCGGCTGCATAGGCAGACGCCCGCCACGAGCGTCAGCCGCTGGCGGCTATGCCGCCTTACGGATGACGACAGCAGAGCGAGCGGCTTAAAAACTTTGGGAATGCCAACTCTCAAAGTTAATCTGCTCTAAAAACCGTTGGCGCTCTGGAAAATTTGCTTTCCTTGCCGGAGAACAAATTTTCCAGAGCGCCAACGGTTTTTATAAAATCGGCGCGGCTTCGTCTCGCTACGACGCCTTCTTCTCCGCACGCATCTTGCGCAGCCAGTCATACCATGCATCAAGGCCCTCACCGCTGCGGCAGGAAACCTCAAGCACGCGAAGATCCTTGTTCAGCTTGGTGGCAAAGGCGCGGGCGCGGTCCATATCGAAATCCACATGGGGCAGCAGGTCCACCTTGTTCAGCACCATGGCCTTGGCCAGGTTGAACAGCAGGGGATATTTCTCGGGCTTGTCGTCGCCCTCGGTCACGCTGAGCAGGGCCACCTTGGCATCCTCGCCGCAGTCGAATTCCACCGGGCAGACCAGATTGCCCACATTTTCGATGAAGAGGATATCCAAGCCGTCCAGCTCCAGATTGTCCAGAGCCGTGAGAATCATATTGCTGTCCAGGTGGCAGCCGCCGTCGGTGTTGATCTGTACGGCCTGGGCCCCGGTCGCCGCTACCCGGCGGGCGTCGTTGTCGGTCTGCAGGTCGCCCTCAATGACCGCCATGCGGAATTCCCCGGCCAGGTCGCGCAGAGTGCGCTCCAGGAGAGAGGTTTTGCCCGCGCCCGGAGAGCTGATCAGGTTGAGGGTCAGAATCTTGCGCCCGCTCAGCTGCCGCCGCACATGGGCGGCCATTTTTTCATTGGCTTCCAGGACGTTGCGCACCACAGGAATCTGCATATTTTTCTCCTTATCTCCAAATTCTGCCGGTATCCGAGTGAGATATACATTTTGCGGGCTTCAGCTCCCGCCGCCGGAGCATTGCCGATTTCAACGCGAAAATATTTTAGCGGGCTTCCAGGCGGCTCAAAATCAATTCCTTGCCCTGCTCCACCACATGCCCGAACTGCTCGCCGCAACCGGGGCAGGGCTGCCAGAGAGCGTCCTGCCCTTCGCCGCCGAACACTTCGCCGCAAAACGGACAGCGCAATCGCAAAGGCAGACAGATCAACTCCAGTCTGGCCCCTTCATGGGGCGTGCCCTTGATCATGGTTTCAAAACAGAACTGCAACGATTCGGGCACCACACCCGAAAGCGCGCCGTATTCCACGCGCACCAGTTCAAGACGGCTGCAATTCCGGCGGCCGATTTCTTCCTCTGCCATAGCCAGAAGGCTTTGTGCAATGGCCATTTCGTGCATCCCCCATGCTAGCCCAAAGGCCCGGCTGCGTAAAGGGCGCGGGGGGAATCTTGCCATTCGGCGCAAATGATGTACATTTCGCCTATGCGTCCTCCCAAATATCTTGGCGTATATTCCCAGCCTTTGGCCAAGGCGGACGGCACCCGCAAGACACTCTTCTTCGCCTGGGACCTGGCGGAGCAAGGCTACGCGGTGCAACAACTGGACAATGCCTTCCAGCCCAAGGCGGAGGCGCGACGCGTCAGCGCCGCCCAGTTTGCCGCGCAGTTCCGGTCCGAGCCCTCCATCCTGGCCATGCCCATGACCATGCTGGACGTCCGCGCCCTGGCGGACCTTCCGGACGCGCGCGCCGTCGCGCCCGCTCCGGTTGCGGATGCGCCGGAACTGGACGACGAGCTGCTGCGGCATTTGGACACGGCGCGCCGGACCAAACAGGTGGAAATCACTCTGCGGGAGAGTTTCCGCAAGGCTCTGCTGCGCCTGAAGCGCCCGCGCGAACGGCAGGCCGCCATTACCGCCCTGGAACAACTGGCGTCCACCACGGAGAATATCTCATCCGCCCACAAGCATATGTTCCGCGATTTCGGCGCGAAACTGCGCAAAAACGCCATGCCGGATCTGGCCCTGCGTTTCGGCAAACGGGTTCTGGAACTCTCTCCGGAGGACGACCACGCCCATTTCAACCTGGCCCGCATCCTCTGCGCCATGGGCGCATACGACGAAGCCGCTGAACACGTCCGCACGGCCATGCGCCTGGACGCCCGCGAAGCAGTCTACCCCAGGATGCTGGCCCATATCAGCAAGGAAAAACAGCTTCGGCCCGGCAAAAACCGCCCCCGGCGGCTACGCTGAGCCCGAGCGAGCAACTCGCCTTTCGGCAGGAGCCATACGGCATGAACAAAGTCATTCTCAGTCTTCTTCTGGCGGTCTGCATCTTGGGCATGGCGCTGATCATGCTCAATGAACGCCTGGGCCGCAAATCCGAACCTGTTCCGGCCCCCACGGCGGAAGCCGGCGAACCGGCCGCGCCGGACAGCGGCGCCGGTCTGCCTCCCCTGTCGACGGATGCCGCCCGGAACGGTTTTACCGCGCCCGCCGCACCGCAGGAAGCGGCCCGCGAAGAACCCAAATTGCCGCCCCTGCCCAGGGACGACGCCGCCGAGGCCGCGCCCGTGGTGGAAGATGTCAGCGAACGGGCCCAGATGCCCCAGGCCGCGCCCGTGGCCCCCGGCCCGCAGGCCGCCACACGTGAGAATATGAGCACGCCTCCGGCGATGGAGCGCACGGCCCAAAGCGCCAAAACGGAAAGCAGCGCCCCGGCCCGCGCCGAAACCCAAAAAGAAGAACGCCCGGCTCAGACGGACAAGCCCAAAGCCGAAAAGGCAAAGACCGAAAAGCCCAGGGCGGAAAAAGCCGCCGCGCCGCGTGAGCGCAACATCAGCCGCTTTGTGGTCTTCGCGCGGGACAAGGGAGCCACGGTGCGCCTGGAGGGCAACGCGCCTCTCCGCTACAAGAGCATGAATCTGACCAATCCCGACCGCGTGGTGGTGGACCTGGACGGCCAGTGGCAGATCAAGGCTCCGGGCGTGCCCAAGAATCCCCTGGTGAGCAATGTGCGCATCGGCAAAATGGCGGACAAGACCCGTGTGGTCATCGACCTCAAGGCAAAGCCCCAAAATACCCGCTTTGTGCTTGCCAAAGACGGCAACACCCTGGACGTGCGGGTGGATCAGTAAACTCGTTTTTCCGTTTACAGCACCAAAGCAAAGCCCTTCCGAATGCTCGGAAGGGCTTTGCTTTTTTCGGCGTATCCACGTTCTCAGAACAGATTAACGTTGAGAATTGGCACTTTCAGCATTGACGCCGCCTTCAGGCTATCATTGCTGTCGCCACCCGTAAGTCCTTCGGACAACGGCTGCCGCACGTAGCGAGCGGGCAAAAAGGGATAGTGCCAACAGGTCCCACAGGATTCCGGGGAGTGCCGTTCGGGATGACGTTCAGGCCCCGCCGCCCGCGAGCCTCCCGTGCAAAACATAGTAAAGGCCCAGCCCGGCAAGCACGGTGAAGGCCAGGGACTGATACATGCCGTCATAGCCCAGAGTGGGGACGAGAAAACCGAAAATATAGGGCCCCAGGCCGATGCCCAGGTCAAAAAATATGAAGAAAGTTGTGGTGGCCTGGGCAAAACGCGAACGCGACACCAGCGAAAGCGATACGGCCTGCCCCACGGACTGGAAGTTGCCGAAGCCCATGCCGAGCACCAGGCCGGAGAGCAGCAGCATCCAGCTGCTGTGCGCGCGGGCCAGCATGATCAGGGAGAGCGCGGTCAACAGCAGAATGGGATAAAAAATGACGTTCTCGCCGCGGGTATCGAACAGGCGGCCCGTCAGCGGGCGGGTAGCCAGGGCCGCCACGGCATACAGCAGAAAGAAGAGACTCGCCGGGCCGGAAAGGGAGCGCACGGCGGCAAAGGAGGTCATGAAGGCCTGCACGCAGCCGTAGCTCAAGCAGACCACCAGTGCCACCAGGGAAAAACGCACCACACGCGGGTCAATGTAACTGTTGAGGCTGAAGAGCGAGCGATGTCGGTGACGCATGAAAGGCAGGGCCGCCAGCCCGAAAAAGATGAGCAGGCAGACCAGGGCAATGCCCACATTGATCCGCATCAGCGCCGCATAACTTATGTGGTTGCTCAGGCTGATGCCGAGAAACGGCCCCAGGGCCAGGGCCAGAGCCGTGCTCATGCTGAACAGGCTCACGCCGAGCCCGTGATGCCGCTGCGGGATCACATAGGCCACAATGGTTCCCGTGGCCGTGCCGATGACGCCGACGCCGACGCCCGCCCAGAGGCGTTGCACGAACAGCCAGGGCAAGGAATCCACCAGGAAAAAACCCGCGATGCTGGCCGTGTACAGCACGATCCCGGCGAGAAGAACGGCGCGGCAACCGAAAAACGAAAGCAGATTGCCGGTGACGAAACGCCCTGCCAGGCAGCCGATGACCATAATGCCCGCGGTGAAACCAGCCGTGCTCAGGCTTGCCAGATAAGCCTCTCTGGCATAGGAGGTGCTGGTGACGAAGATCAGGTAGTAGGCCGTCATGACCAGAAGGTTGATCAGCGTCACCACATTGAAGTTGCGATTGCAAATCTCCCGCAACGCCCCACCGGCCCCCACGTTGGATACGCCCGCCGTTTGCTTGCGGCGGATGCGGCGATCAAGCATCTCATATCTCCTGTTCATAAAAATCGTTGCGTGGGCAACGATTATGTGTTTTCTCTCTCGTGTCAAGCAGAGGTTTGGAGCTGTCGTCCGGCCCGGCCTGGAGGGTCTCGTCATGAGATGGATTTTTGTGTTATATCAAGGAGAACGAGCCTTTCAGCGCTGCTGTCTTTATCCGTAATGCCCGTTCCTCGCATAACGGCTAACGCATGGAGGAAGTGTACTCCTGCCTCAGTCGTTGCAGCGAAGCTGCTTACGAATGAGGACAGCAGAGATCTGGTACTCGCTTCAGCCGTTGGACGAAGGAGCTATAGCCGTAGGCGAACTTGTGAGCCGTACGGATAAAGACAGCAACGCCAGCACGGATGAGGACAGCAATGAGTTACACAAAACCCCTCTCATCGAAATCACTGTCGCTATCCGTAACACAGCAGAGCTGTGAACAGCCAGCGCGACCGGAATAAAAGGCGATGTTCGACGTAGAGATGACCGAGAAGACACTCATGACGTGACGACACCCGCCAAGGATTCATCCGCAACTCCTTGCGGACAAACCCTTGCCGCGAAATGCGAACAGGCGGGCTTTGCCCGCCGTAACCGAACATTTCAAGTGTTAAATGCTCCGGGAGCGTACTTTGGAACTGACCTGCAAATGGATCACCCTGGCCAACCGCTATTACTACATGTATCTCGCCAAGGCCCTCGCGCCATACGGCATCAACACCAGTCAATATCTCTTCATTGCCGTGCTGTGCAGAGAGCCGGGCATCACGCAGGACAAGCTGCCCGAGCGTATCGGCATCAACAAGAGCAACGTGACGCGGGTGCTGGCGCAACTGGAGGAGGCAGGCTTCATCCGCCGGGAAAGCAATCCGCAAGACAAGCGCACGACCACCGTGCATCCGACGCAGCGTGCCTATGAGGCATATCCGCATATCATGAAAGTCGTTGCGGAATGGGATGCCGCCACCACCAGCATGTTTTCCGAAGAGGAAAAACAGACGTTACAGGCGCTGTTGCGACGTCTGGCGCAATCCGCCAGGGAATACAGGGGACAAGGCGAAGCGCGCACCGGCGGCGAGGTGGAGGAAGGTTGAAAAAAACAGGAGGGAATCTGACTACTCAGATTCCCTCGGCGGAGTTGACGGTCCGAGCAAACGCCAGGGCTCACAGATTCAGCTTTCCATCTCCCGGCCCCGCGCATCGGCCGCCAGCACGGCGTCCACCAATTGGCCCAGCAGGCCCACGCGATCCAGGTGATTGACCCCGGCGATGGTCAGGCCGCCGGGCGAACAGACTTCGTCACGCAACTGCATCAGCGGCGCGGGGCTCTGCTCGGCCATGCGCGCCGAACCCACAAACAGGGCGGCCACCATGCGCTTGGCCTCCTTGTGCTGAAAGCCCAGGGTCACCCCGGCCTGCACCAGGCCCTGCATCATTTCGAAAACATAGGCCGGGCCCGCGCCGATCAGCGCGGAAAAGGCGGTAAAGCGTGCTTCGGGCATTTCCAGGCAAAGGCCCAGAACCCCGAAAAGTTCCAGTAATTCGAGTTTGCCTTCCCGGTCCAGCGCCGGGTCCTCAAAGCAGAGGGCAAAAACCCCCTCCCCCACCAGCGCCGGGGTATTGGGCATGCAGCGGACCACCGGGCACTGCCCGCCCACGGCCTCGCGCAGGCTCTTCAGGCTCACGCCCGCCGCCACGGAAACCAGTACCTTGCCGCCGTCGAGGGCCGGACGCATTTCCTCCAGCACGGCAGCCACCTGGTATGGCTTGACCGCCAGCAACAGCACATCGGATTTGCGCGCGGTTTCCAGAACGTCGGGCATGACCCGCACGCCCTTGTCCGCCAAGGGGCGCATGCGTTCCGGCGTGCGGTTATAGCCGCAGAAGCTATAGCCCTTGTCCCCCAGCCTGTCCGCGAAACCGGCCAGAATGGCCCCGCCCATATTGCCGCAGCCAATGCAGCCGATTGTTCTGCTCATACGTTACTCCGTCATTTCCAAGGCATTGAAGAAATATGCAAGCTCAACAGCGGCGTTCTCCGGGCAGTCGGAACCGTGCACGGCGTTGGCTTCAAGGTTCTGCCCATATTTGCGGCGCAGGGTGCCGGGCTCGGCCTGGGTCGGATTCGTGGCGCCCATCAGCGCCCGGTAGCGGGCCACCGCGTCCTCGCCGCGCAAGGCCGCGCAGACCACCGGTCCGGAAGACATATAGTCCATAAGGCTGTCAAAAAAGGGGCGCTCTTTGTGCACGGCATAAAAGCCCTGGGCCTGGGCCTTGCTCAACCGCAGCATTTTCAAAGCCACGGGGCGAAGGCCCTCAGCTTCCACGGCGGCCAGAATTTCCCCGGCAAGGCCGCGCGCCACGGCGTCCGGCTTGATGATGGCAAGAGTGGTTTGCAGCATGTCCGCTCCTTAGAGTTTAACACTTGAAATGTTCACTTACGACGAGCAAAGCCCGCCTACCCGCATTTCGCGGCAAGGATTTGTCTGAAGCCGTGTTCGTAAAAAATCAACGCTTGCCGCCGCGCGCTCCGTCCCGCGCCTGAAGTTGCGCCAGGTACCAGACCAGACGGCGCAGAGGCACCACGGCCACACCTGCCTTGTCCTGCCAGCGGCGCAAAGCGCTCAGAGTTTCCGCGTACGGATGGCCGATGGCGACGGCGAAACCGGCACTGCGGGCTTTGGCCGCCGCCGCGTCCAAGGCGGCCAGTACGGCGGAAACATCCCGGCGCGTATCCAGAAAAACAGCACGGGCCACGCTGACCAGCCCGGCGGCACGGGCTTCCTCCGCCAGCCGGGAATGGGGCTGGGTCAGACTGTCCAGCACAAAGAAACCGCGCCCGGCCAGTTGCGCGCTGAGCAGGCGGCAGGCGGCGGCGCTGCCCGTAAAACGGGAACCCATATGGTTGTTCAGCCCCAGTGCCGTGGGCAGTGCCGCCAGATCCGGTTCCAGCACGGAGGCCAGGGCGTGCTGGCTCATATCCGCGAACAGCGCGCCCGGACCCGGCCTGGGACGGAAGCCGTCGGCGCGGGGCTGAGGCTCCATGGGCAGATGCACCAGGCAATCCAGGCCCATCTGTCCGGCTAGGTCGGCCGTCGCGCCCGCCCTGGGCGCGTGCGGCCAGACGGCCAATGCCACGGGAAAGGGCAAGGCGGCCAGATCCTCGGCGGGCTCCAGGCTCTGCCCCAGGTCATCAATGACCAGAATCAGGGCGGCCTGAGGCAGGGGGCGGGCCAGATCCGCCAGAGCCCGTTCCTTGCCGGGAAAATGAAAACGGTGCGTCGGCCGCCCGTTCAGGCGAATTTCCAGCGCGCCTTGGTCCGTCCAGGCAAGGCGCGGGCGGAAACGCTCCGGGTCAACGGCGGAAAGATGAGGAAAATCCGGATCAGCGGCGGAGCGCAACTTTTCCAACAGGGCCACACCCAGGCGCAGCGGCGCGCAAGACCCTGTAACCCGGTAAGCACGGGCAGCCGCTCCTTCGTCCTCCACGGGCAGCCCTTCTTCGCGCTGCCAGCGGGCGAGCGGCAGGGCCAGGGGCAGCGTCTGGATAACCAGAGCATCCAGGCGGGCCAGTATCATTCGCTCGGCCCGCGCCTCAGGCTCCTCGGTCGCGTCCCGTCCTCCGCCGGTTTGCTGGAGCGACAGCGCGCGACCGGCGGAACCGGAAAAATTCCCCGGCGACATGGACCCGTTGCCCAGCCAGAGCGAAAAGGCCAGGGAGCACAGCAGCCAGGCCAGACCACCCAAGCCCAGGCGAGTGGAAGCGCGCAGCCCCCCGCCGGACCCGTGGGGTCCGGTCAGGGGGCCGGTATCTGTTCCTTTATTTTGCACGCTGAACGTATGCCGTCTCGCGGAACCCGCCCCGGCAAGGGGATCGGGCCACGCGCCCTAGTTTCTGATCTCCCGCATCTTGGGCAGACTCTTCACGACCTGGAGGGCCATGCGCAACTGGTTGTCACGGGCCAGCTGCTCCTTGCCTTCGTCTTTTTTGACCTTGCTTTGGCCGCCCTTCTTGTCCTTGCCGTTTTCCAGATGGCGGTTGAGATCCTGTTCGCGCAGGAGAAAACGCGGATTGTCCTTGTCATCGGTGCGCGGCGGCTCGAAGACCACTTCCAGGTCGGGCACGATGCCCTCGGCCTGGATGGAGCTGCCGTTGGGCGTGTAATACAGGGCTACCGTGAGCTTGAGGCCGGACCCGTCGGACAGGGGAATGATGTTCTGCACCGAACCCTTGCCGAAGGAGCGTTCGCCCAGAATCAGGGCGCGCTTCTGGTCGCGCAGCGCACCGGCCACGATTTCCGAGGCCGAGGCAGAACCGGCGTTGACCAGCACCACCATGGGCACGCGCACGTCGTCGGCCTGCTTTTTGGCCTCATAAACGCGGTCCGTGCTGTCCCGGCGGCCCTTGATGGAAACGATCACGCCCTTGTCCAGGAAAGTGTCGGACACGCTGACCGCCTGGTCCAGCAACCCACCGGGATTGTTACGCAGATCCAGCACAATGCCCTTGAGCCCGCCCGTGGCCTTGCTTTCCTTGGCCGCATCCTTGAGCGCGTCCTTGAGTTCCTCGGTGGTGCGTTCGGAGAAACGGGTCAGGCGCACCCAGTAGTAACCGTCTTCCAGCTTTTTGGACTTGACGCTGATCAGGGGGATGGCGTCGCGCACGATGCGCACGGTCTGCGGCGTCTTGGCGTCGCTGTGCAGAATGGCCAGCTCCACTTCCGTGCCTTTGGCCCCGCGGATGCGCGACACCACTTCCTGCAGCGAAAGTTCCTGCGTGGCCTGGCCGTTGATGGACAGGATCACGTCGCCGGACTGAAGACCGGCGCGGAAAGCCGGGGTGTCCTCAATGGGCGTGACCACCACAACCTGGCCGTTTTCCATGGAAATTTCAATGCCCACCCCGTAGAATTCGCCGGAGGTGGTTTCCTGCATTTCCTTGTATTCTTCGGCATTCATGAAGGTGGAGTGCGGGTCGAGCCCCTGCAGCAAGCCCTTGACGGCCCCGTTGATCAGGTCGTTCTGGGTCACATCCTTCACATAATAACGCTCCACCAGATCAAGCACCTGACTGAAACGCTTCAAGGCCTCGAATTTGCTGGGAGCTTCCTTGGCGGGCTCTTTTTTGGCCTCCGGCGCGGACGCGGCCTGGGCCGCGGTCAAGCCGCACAGAGCCAGAAGCAATGCAAGAATGCAGGAACGGACAAAAACGCGCATAAGAAGGCCTCCGCGGCGCTGCGCATGCCCGGTTTCCCGGAATGAATCCGGGGGGCCGGAGTGCGGGCGGACGCCCGCGCCGCCGCCGTTAGTGTTGGTATAACCGCGCCAAAAGCGCTGATGGCTGCAAAACGCCATGCGGATACTGACTCTTTTCAAGCCAAAATGCAATGCCGCTGGCAGCGCTCCGGAGGCGGCGCAGCCGTGCCCGTCAGCCCACAAGGGCTACGGGCATCGAATCCGTGCGGCTCGAAGACTCGCCAACGGCTGTCGCTTCCGCGGCACGCGGGCGGCACAGCGTTTGAAATATGTCATGTTTCAAACGCTCACTCCATGTCGCGGAATCGAGGACTCGCCATACCCGGACCATCGCGGCCCCGGAATGTCAAATGACAAAGGAGCCGCCTTACGGCGGCCCCTCCAACCATCACAGTCGCGCATCCGGCGTCAATGCCGCCCCCAAAGCGGCATGGAGCGGCGCGCGGGATCGGTTACTTGCAGCATTCTTCCACTTTGAAGAAAGCCGCCGCGCCCGCGCCGCACACGGGACAGGCTTCACAGGGGCCTTCGTGGGTGTAGCCGCAGATCTTGCAGACGTAGTAGTCCACATTGGCAAGAGCGGAAGGATTGGCAATGGCCTTCTTGTACAGATTGGCGTGCACTTCTTCCACCTTGTTGGCGAATTCAAAATACTTGGCAACGGCGGTCTTGCCTTCGGCCTCGGCGTCCTTGATCATTTCGGGATACATCTTGGTGAATTCGTAGGTTTCACCTTCCAGAGCGGACTGCAGATTGGCGGCCGTGTCGCCGATCTTGCCCGCGTTCTTGAGATGCGCGTGGGCGTGAATGGTTTCAGCGGCGGCGGCAGCGCGGAACAGCTTGGCGACCTGAGGCAGGCCTTCCTTGTCGGCCACCTGGGCGAAAGCAAGATATTTGCGGTTGGCCTGGGACTCACCGGCGAAAGCGGCCATCAAATTTTCCTGGGTCTTGCTCATTGTTTGCTCCTTTTGCGTATCTGAAGTTTATTGTTTCCATTAATGCGAACGATTACTGTTTATAGAAAGCCGTCCGCCTTGTAAAGCCTTTTCTGCGCATTTCCTCGAAAAAATTGGAGAGAATTAGATAACCTATTAATATAATGTAATTTTATAAAAATCCTTCCATTACAACTTTCCAGCACCGCATTTCGCCCTCCCTCGCGAGCCTGGACGAAAAAGAAAAGCCTATTTTCCCATTGCCCTTGGCGGCATTGCACGCTACTAAAATTCTGATGAACCCCGAAGAGCTGATCGCCCATTTCGCGCTTGCCCCCCATCCGGAAGGCGGTTTTTACCGCCGCACGTATTGCAGCAGCGGCACTATTCCTCAGGCCGCCCTGCCGCCGGGCTTTGCCGGGCCGCGCCCGTTCGGCACGGCCATCCTCTTCCTGTTGCGCGAAGGCGACTATTCCCGCCTGCATCGCATCCGGCAGGACGAGATCTGGCATTTTTATCTGGGCGGCCCCCTGCGTCTGGCCCTGCTGGGGCCGGACGGCGCGGCGCGGGAAGTCATGCTGGGGCAGAAGCCTTTGGACGGCCAGCACCTCCAGTACGCCGTGCCCGCCGGTTTCTGGTTCGGGGCCACGCCCTGCCCCGGTTCCGGCTTTTCCCTGGTGGGCTGTAGCGTATCGCCGGGCTTTGACTTCGCGGACCTGAAGTTGGGCCGCAGAAAAGAACTGCTGGCCACATTTCCGGCGGCCGCGGCCTGCATCCGCGAATTCTGCCCGGCAAAAGACAGCGAAGCGGACTGATGACGCGCTACCCCATTCCCGCCGCCGGACCGGACCGGCCCCACCGCACGGAGCTGCTCATCCGCCGCAGCCGCTTTCTGGCCCAATGCGCCCACACGCCGGGTCCGGAGGCGGCACGGGCCTTTGTGGAATCCATCCGCCGCGCCAATGCCGACGCCACTCATAACTGCTGGGCCTACGCGGCGGGCGCGCCGGGGCAGACCGCCCGGATCGGCTCTTCCGACGACGGCGAACCCCACGGCACGGCCGGGCGGCCCATGCTGCAGGTGCTGCTGCACTGCGGCATCGGAGAAATCTGCGTGGTGGTGACGCGCTGGTTCGGCGGCGTCAAGCTGGGCACCGGCGGCCTGGTGCGGGCCTATCAGGATTCGGTACGCGAAAATCTCAGCACGCTGGCGCTGGCCGAACAGGTGCCCCTGGCCCATCTGGATCTCACGCTGGAATACGCCCATCTGGACGGGTTGCGCCGCCTGCTGCCGACGTTTGAGGCCCGGATTACGGATGAGGACTATCAGGCCACCGCCGGTCTGGGGGTGAGCCTGCCGGAGGAGCGCCTGGCGGCTTTCCTCAAAGCCGTGGCCGGAATGAGCAACGGCGCGGCCGTCTGCCGGGTCAGAGAAGACGGCTGAAGCCTATTCACGGGGAAACGCTGATGAGTAAAGACCATTACTCAGCGCTTCCCTGAATCCGCACCGCCACCCCTGGCACCAGACGCACCTGGCCGTCCACCACCACCCGGTCGCCCTCGGCCAGTTCGCCTTCCACAACGCTGGCGCCCTGATGCTCGAAAAGAACCTTGACCTTGCGGTAGACGGCGCGACTGTCCTTATCCACCAGATAGACGTAGGATTCCTCGCGGCCGGACTGCACGGCGCGGCTGGGCACGGTCAGGGCTTTGGGGGCCATGCCCAGGGGCAGTTCCACTTCCACGAACTGACCGGGCCAGAGGCGGCGGTCCTCATTTTCAAAGCTGCCGCGCAAACGAATGGTGCCGGTACGCGTGTCCACGCTGTTGTCCACCAAGGTCAGCAGGCCGTTTTCCACTGTCCCGCCCGCAGGGGTGGCCGTGATGGACACGCTCCCCCGGCGCATGCGCTCCAGAATCACCGGCAGATGGACCTCGGGCACGGAAAAATTCACATAAATGGGCGAAAGGGTGTCGATGGTCACAATGGGCGTGTCGTCCGTGGTTTTGATCATATTGCCCTTGTCCACATTGAGCGCGCCGACCCGGCCGCTGATGGGCGCGGTCACCGTGCAGTAGGAAAGATCCAGGGCCGCGCTTTCCACAGCCGCCTTGTCCGACTGCACCGTGGCCTTGAGGGCCGCCGCCTCGGTAGCGGTCTGCTCATAGGCCTCGCGGCTCACATAGCCGCCGCCCACCAGCTTGCCGTAGCGGCGCATGTCGTCATTGGCTTTGCTCAGCTGGGCCTGGGATTTTGCCAGCAGACCGCGCTTTTCACGCAGGGCGGCCTCAAAGGGGCGCGGGTCGATGCTGATCAGGGACTCCCCTGCCCGCACGTCCTGACCTTCCTTGAAATGGACTTCCTGAATTTCGCCCGTGACCCGTGGCTTGACGCCCACGGTGGCCGAGGCTTTGACATTGCCCACCACGTGCAAGAGGCGCGGCACGTCGGCGCGCGCCACGCTCTGCACATGCACGGGAGCGGGCGGCGGGCCGACGGTCTTGCCGTCGTCGCCGGAACAGGCGTTCAGAAGGGCCGCCAGCAACGGCAGCAGGATCAGACACCAGCGCGAAAAATGCTTCATGATCGTCCCCGAAACAGGTGCGCGGAAGCGCGCGTCAGCATCAGCCGCGCGCCGGTCCGGTCATTTGCTGAAAGTGAATCATGCCCCGCGCTTCGTCAAGAGGACATTACGGGAACGGCAGGACAATCGCATGAACAGAGCTAAAAAAAATACTCTTGCGGCAGACTTGCTCTAACTTTGCGGTTATTTTACAAAATCCGCCTTTTCCGCGCGGGCGGCGTTATCGGCGCGTTCGCGGGAATAAGGAAGGAAGACTCACTTAATGAAAGCAAATGAATACCCGGCTATTGAAGCATTCATACGATTACCCTGACGGGAGGGCCTGGGGCACGCCGGGGCCGCAGCGCCCGCAAACATTGACTTTGCGCGTTTTCACGGCATAATGACGCCGCTTCGGGGCGCATGCCCTCATTGTTTCCCGCCGGGCGGCGGCATCCAAGGAGAACACGTTGGCCAAAAACCGCGCATTGCAACAGTGGCGGGTGGAAGATTCCATCGAACTTTACGGCATCCGCAACTGGGGCGCCGGCTATTTCAATGTTTCGGACGCGGGCGAAGTGGTCGTCTGCCCGCAGGGCCCCAAGGGCCCCCAGATTCCCCTGCCGGAAATCATCGCCGGTCTGCATGAGCGCGGCTATGACATGCCCGTGCTGCTGCGGGTGGAAAATATTCTGGATTCGCGCATTACCAGTATCCACGAATCATTCCGCAAAGCCATCAAAACCCTGAATTATACCGGCGAGTACCGGGGGGTGTTCCCCATCAAGGTCAACCAGCAGCAGCAGGTAGTGGAAAAAATCGCCCAGTTCGGGGCGCACTACCATCACGGGCTGGAAGTGGGTTCCAAGGCCGAACTCATCGCCGCCGTCTCCCTGATGCGCGACACCGAGGCCTGCATCGTCTGCAACGGCTACAAGGACGCGGAATTCATCGACCTGGGCCTCCAGGCCCTGCGCCTGGGTTTCAACGTCTTTTTCGTTCTGGAAATGCCCGGCGAGCTGGACGTGCTGCTGGAGCGCGCCAAGGTGCTGGGCGTGCGCCCCAACATCGGGGTACGGGCCAAGCTGGCGGTCAAGGCGGGCGGCCACTGGACGGATTCCGGCGGGGAGCGTTCCACCTTCGGCCTGTCCCCGGCCCAGATCGTGGACGTGGTGGACACCCTCAAAGCCCACGACATGCTGGACTGCTTCCGTTTGCTGCACTACCACCTGGGCTCGCAGGTTTCCAACATCCGGGACATCCGCACCGGGGTCATGGAAGGCGCGCGCCTGTACGTGGGCCTGGTGCAGGAAGGCGCGCCCATGGGCTATCTGGACCTGGGCGGCGGTCTGGCCGTGGACTACGACGGCTCGCACACCAATTACATTTCCTCGCGCAACTACAACCTGGACGAATACTGCGCTGACGTGGTGGAAGCCATCATGAGCATCCTGGACGAGCAGCAGGTGCCGCATCCGCACATCATCACCGAGTCGGGCCGGGCCACGGTGGCCTATTATTCCGTGCTGCTCTTCAATATTCTGGACGTGAGCGTGGTGGAGGAAGTGCAGCTGCCCGACGAGCTGCCCGAGGACGCGCCGGAACCGGTGCGCAACCTGCGCGAGGTTCTGTCCGGCATTTCCCTGCGCAATCTTCAGGAATGCTACAACGACGCCATTTATTACCGCGATGAAATGCGCCAGCTCTTTTCCACGGGCCGGGTCAATCTGCGCCAGCGCACCCTGGCCGAGCGCTTCTTCTGGGCCATCATCATGCGCATCGCCCAGGAAAAAACCCGGCTCAAGAACGTGCCCCGCGATCTGGCGGACATCGACGTGAGCCTGGCGGACATCTATTACGGCAACTTCAGCGTGTTCCAGTCCCTGCCCGACTCCTGGGCCATTGACCAGCTCTTTCCCATCATGCCCATACACCGGCTCAAGGAATTCCCCTCGCGCCAAGGCATTATTTCGGACATCACCTGCGATTCCGACGGCCGCATCGACCACTTCATCGACCCGCAGGGCATGAAATCCACCCTGGACCTGCATCCCCTGCGCGACGGCGAGGAATATTATCTGGGTGTCTTTCTGGTGGGGGCCTACCAGGAAACCCTGGGCGATCTGCACAATCTGATGGGCGACACCAACGTGGTCTCCATCCGGGCCTCGGAGGACGGCAGCTATGAATACGTGCGCGAAATCCGCGGCGATTCCGTGGCCGACATCCTGAGCTACGTGGAATATGACCCGCGCCGCATCCTGGAGGATCTGCGCAGCACCGCCGAGCAGGCCGTGCGCCAGGGCCGCATCTCGCCCAGCGAGCGCTTCGCCGTCATGCAGGCTTTTGAGGACGGCCTGCGCGGCTATACCTATTTTGAGAGGTAGGCCTTCCGACAGCGCCTGATTTGACTAAACACAAGGAAGCCCCGCCGCCGGCGGGGCTTCCTTGTGTTTAGGGCAAGGAGCGCTCCACGGCTCCGGAAAAGTGCCGCTGTTCCAGTTCGTCAATGACGGACAACCAGCGCTTGGGAATAAAAAACGGCACGCAGGCCATGCCCAGCGACGCGGCCCGGTGCCGGAAAAAAGCCGCCCCGAGCAGCGTCTTGGGGGCGGGCCCCGCGCCGTTCAACTCCTGAAAATTAAGGGAAAACTGCACGGAGGTGACGTCCAGCGCCCGGCAAAGGGCGAAAAAGCGTTCCAGTTCCGCGACGGCGTTGTTCTTTTCAAAAATGATGTACTTGAGATGGATGAGTCCGGCCTCGCGGGCCGCCGCCCGGTAGCGTTCAATATTGGCGGTCACCCGTGTGAAACCGTCCACCCCCTTGACCGCCCGGTAGACTTCCGGCGAGGCGCTGTCCAGACTGACGTTGACGCCGCCCTTGCCGTCCCGCAGCAGAGCGGCAATGGCCGGGGAAAAACGCAAGGCGTTGGTATGCACGTATTGCGGCCAGCCGTTATGCAGAATCCATTGGCTGGCTTCCTCAAAATCCGGCAGGATGCCCGGTTCGCCGCCGCCCCAGCTGAAAAAGCAATCCCGGCGCAAGACTTTCTGCTCTTCAAGGCTCCGGAGCACAGGCAGAATGGCGTAACCCGCGCCGTGGCCTCGCCACAAATCGCAGTACACGCATCGGCAATTGCACAAATGCCTGTGCATATTGATGCTGACCGACCTGAACAGCAGCCGCGCGGCTGAATCCTGCGGCGCGTTAATCTCGATACATTCCGGACAGCCCCGGCACACTGCGCCCCCTTTCTGCAATTGCTCCACGACATTCTGGATATGCCTGGCGTAGGCGGCCATATCCAGCCTGCCGCCCGTAAAAGGAAAGCGCGGCACGGCAATGGCGTGCACATTGCAGCAGGGCTGCACCGCATCCGGCTCAAAATTAATGTCATTGCAGAGATTCAGACAGAATTTCATGGCGCACCCACTCCTCGGGCTGCCGGGCCGAAAACCTTTGGCCGCCCGGCGCGGGCCTGTCCCGTGCTCACAACAGATGGCAGCGCGCCCGCCAGCCGGGGGCAAGTTCCTTCCAGGCCGGGGGCTCGCGGCGGCAGATATCCACGGCTTTGGGGCAACGCGGGTGAAAGCGGCAGCCCGCGGGAGGATTGAGCGGGCTGGGCAGCTCGCCTTCAAGAATCCGGGGCAGGCGGCTTTCTCCGTCGCCGGTGGGCATGGCGGCCAGCAGGGCCTGGCTGTAGGGATGGGCCGCGCCCGCGAACAGGCGTTCGCGCGGGGCCTCCTCCACCACCTGGCCCAGATACATGACCAGAATGCGCGGGCAGATGAAGCCCACCACCGCCAGATCGTGCGAAATGAAAAGATAGGACGGGCTGAAACGCTCCTGCACATCGCGCAGCAGATTGAGCACCTGCGCCTGCACCGAAGCGTCCAGGGCCGAAACCGGCTCGTCGCAGATGACCACGTCCGGCCTGGTGATCAGGGCGCGGGCCACGGCGATGCGCTGGCGCTGGCCGCCGGAAAATTCATGCGGATAACGCCCGCCCATGCCTTCCAGGCCCACGGTGGCGAGCATTTCATCCGCCAGACGGCGGCGCTCGGCGCGGGGCATATCACGGGCCGCCAGAGGCTCGGCCACGGAGGCGCGCACGGAAAGGCGCGGGTTGAGCGAGGAAAAGGGGTCCTGAAAAACCATCTGAATCCGCCCGGCGGCCCAGCTGGCAGCACCCGCCGTGGGCAACTCCCTGCCCTCCAGCAGCACCCGCCCTTCCGAGGGCGTGAGCAGGCCGCAGGCCAGGCGGCCCAGTGTGGATTTGCCGCAGCCGGATTCGCCCACCAATCCGAGGCTTTCACCCCGGCGCAGGCCGAGACTCACCCCATCCACGGCGGTAAGCTGTTGCGGTTCCCCGAACCAGCCGCGCCGCACCAGAAAACGGCGGCTCACGTCCTCCAGGGCGAGCAGCGGGGCTGCGGAAGTCGTGCTCTCCGCCATTTACGCCGTCCTCTCATCAACGCCCGCCGAGCTGAAGGTCGCCATTTCATTATAGACGGCCGCCGCGCCGCGCAGCAGATGGTAGGCCAGGGCCCCGCCCGTGCCCTCGCCCAGGCGCATGTTCAGGTGCAGCAGGGGTTCGCCGGACATCCCCCCGGACACCCCGCTATCCAGGCGGGCCAGCGCCGGGCCGTGGCCCGGTTCGGCCGAGGCGTGGGACAGCACGGCATATCCCGCCAGGTCCGGACAGATCGCCAGGGCCGCAACATAGGCCGCGCTGCAGATAAAGCCGTCCACCAACACGGGCAGGCGCTGCGAGGCCGCGCCCAGCATGATGCCGCTCATGACAGCGATTTCAAAGCCGCCCACGGCGGCCAGAATAGTTACCGGATCGGCGGAGGCCAGGGTGGCGGCGTTAACGCGCAGGGCCTCGCGCACAATGCCCGCCTTGTGCCGGACCATGGCCGGATCGGAACCCGCGCCGGGGCCGGTGATATCTTCGGGCTCCAGGCCCAGCAAGGCGCAGTACAGGGCCGTGCCCGCCGTGGAATTGGCGATGCCCATCTCGCCCGTGCCCAGGCAGCGGTAGCCCTCACGGGCCGCACCGGCGGCCAGCTCCAGACCCAGCCGCAAGCCGTGCAGGCAGGTTTCGCGGCTCATGGCCGGGCCCCGGCTCATATCCGCGGTGCCGTCGCCCAGGCGGCGGTCCAGAAGCATGGGGTGCGGCGCAAACGGGCCGCCCGCGCAACCGGCGTCCACCACCCGCAGATCCAGTCCCCCGCAACGGCAAAGCACGTTGACCGCCGCCCCGCCGTTGCAGAAATTCATGACCATCTGCCTGGTCACGGCCTGGGGAAAGGGCGAAACCCCCCGGGCGGCCACGCCGTGGTCTCCGGCCACGGTCAGCATCAGGGCCGGACTGACCGAAAGGGGCAGCCGCCCCCCGCTCATGGCGTACAGGCGGGCGGCCAGTTCTTCCAGCCGTCCCAGGCTGCCGCGCGGCTTGGTCAGATTGTCCAGATGGGCCTGGGCCGCGTCCAGATCTTCCCGGCGCACGGCCTCAATGCGCAGTCCGGGGAAAAGCGCTTCCAGATCCGCCGAAGTAAAACTGATTTTCTTGTCCATCGGCGGTTTGTAGCCTGTCCGGAACGGCGGCGCAAGGGCCGTTGCCCACCGCTTCCTTTACAAGTCGGCCACGATGATTACCTAGTAAATGACTCTGAAATTCCGGATTTCCGGACAGGCCGTTCAAACTGCTGCCCTGCGTCATACGGGCGGCGAGACTTTACGAGGTGAATCATGTACAATATATATCGCAACGCCCGCCGGGCCGCCCTTTTCTTTTTGTTCTGCCTGCTGACCGCCCTTGTGGGCCTGCCCATCAGGGGCGCCCTAGCCACGGCCGCGCACGAAAGCGCCGGGTTCGCCACGGTTCAGGCCGAACAGCGCGCGGATGCGGCCATGCCGCGGTCCGTGGCGGCAGTGCTTCCCGCCGCGCCGGGGCAGAACATACCGCGCGGTGAAACGTATTGCGGAAGGTAGTCATGCCGAACTGTGCAGTTCAGAGCGTCCGTAGGTTTCTCCCTTTCCTCTTCGTCTGCCTGCTGGCCGGGCTTCCCGGACAGGTCGTCCGGGGAGCCCAGGCCGCGCCAGCGCCGGACAGCCCCCGCCTCACCCCCGTGGTCCGCGCCGTGCAGGCCGTGGCCCCGGCGGTGGTCAACATCACCAGCACCCATATTATCGAGGGGCACCGCGTCTCCCCGCTGGAGCGCTTTTTCGGGCCCGGCTTCGGCCCCGGCTTTCCGGATTCCAACGGCTTCGGCGCGCAGCCCCGGAAGCGGAAACGCGTCAGCCTGGGTTCCGGCGTCATTGTGGACGGCCGCAAGGGTCTGGTGCTGACCAACGCTCACGTCATTGCCGGCGGCGACGAAGTCATGGTTCACCTGCTGGACGGACGCGAATTCCCCGCCACGGTCAAGGGCGCGGAACCGGATTTCGACATCGCGGTGCTGGAAATCAAGGGCGCGCATGATCTGCCCGCCGTGCGCCTGGGCGACTCCACCGACATCATGCCCGGCGAGACGGTCATTGCCATCGGCAATCCCTTCGGCTTCAACCATACGGTGACCACGGGCGTGGTTTCCGCCCTGGGCCGGACTATCCGCAACGACGGCGGCGTGTTCACGGATCTGATCCAGACCGACGCGGCCATTAATCCCGGCAACAGCGGCGGCCCGCTGTTGAACATCGAGGGCAGCCTCATCGGCATCAACACCGCAGTGGACGCCCGCGCCGAGGGCATCGGCTTTGCCATTCCCATCAACAAGGCCCGCCGGGTCATGGCCGACCTCATGGGCCAGGGCCGCGTGGCCCCGCTCTGGCTGGGGCTCATGGCCGAGGACCTGGACAGCCGCATGGCCATGGCCTTGGGGCTCAAGGAAGCGCGCGGCGTGCTGGTGGGCGCGGTGTTTGAAGGCACGCCCGCGGCCAAGGCGGGCATCGAACCCGGCGACATTATTGAAAGCATCAATGCCTCGCCCGTGCGCGACCGGCGGGATTACATCAATGTGCTGCGCAACCAGACCGGCGGCGAAAGCCTGCGCCTCAACTTGCGCCGGGGCGAAAAAGTGCTCGCTCTGGACGTGACGCCCGTGCCCTTTGAGGACGACACAGCCCGGAAACTCATGGAACGGCGCTGGGGCCTTGCCGTACGGGAAGGCAAACAGGGTCTGGTCATCCAGAGCGTGCGCCCGGACGGCCCGGCCGCCTTTCTGCGCAAGGGCGATCTGATTACCGGGGTCGGCGGCATGCGCGTCAAGAATATGAGCGAACTGCTCCAGGCCTTCCGCAAGGAACGCCTGGCCGGACAAGTGCTTTTACAGGTGGTGCGCGGCGACCGGGGCTATTACGCGCGCCTTGTGCTTTAGGCCCGTCCGCGTGCTCTTGCCAAACGGTGCAACGGCCTTATTTGTATGACGAACCCGCGGTTCAGGCCGGGCCGGGCAAAAAGGCCGGAGGCACTTGACAGGGCGGGGGGCTGACGCTATCCATTTCACAAGCGGTGTTCAGCCGCGGCCTGCATCCGGCAGGACACAAAGTTACTTTGGGAGGAAACAATGGGCTACAATGTGAGTGTTGATAACGACAAATGCGTGGGTTGCGGCGAATGCGTGGACGTTTGCCCCGTGGAAGTCTATGAAATCAAAGACGGCAAGTCCGAACCCGTGAACGCTGAAGAATGCCTCGGCTGTGAATCCTGTGTGGAAGTCTGTGAAGCCAGCGCCATCACTGTCGAAGAAGCCTAGCCGACAGCGTGATGCCCGCGCGGCATTCCGCGGCTGATCCGTTTACAGAACTCGTATTCTTTCCACAGTGCCGCCGGGCGTGTGCGCGTCTGGCGGCACTGTTGTAATCCGTCCCGTTGCCCGGGCTTTCTCTCTTGCGGAGAAAATGCTCCGGCTGCCCGGCATGGGCAGGCCCGTGCGCAAGCAAGCGGGCTCGCCTGTGGCGCAGCCGTTCGCGCGCAATGGGAAACGCCGACAGACGGCACATGGTTCCTGATACCGCTCCGGCGGCTGACGCCGCCATGATTGAGCACAACGCCCGCGCAGGGGCGGTTTCGCTGCTGCGCGAACTACGCCAGGTATAATCATGATCCCTGATCTGAGTCCCATATTTTCCCGCTATGAAAGTCTGCGGGCCGAGGCCGACGCCCTGTTCGCGCGGGTGCGCGAGACGCAGCCCGGCTGCGTGACCTGCAAGGAAGGCTGCAGCGACTGCTGTCACGCCGTATTCGATCTTTCGCTGGTGGAGGCCATGTCTCTGAACCGGGCCTTTGAGGCGGCCTTTGCCCACGGGCCCGAGCGTTCGGCCATTCTCACCCGCGCGTCGGAAACCGACCGCCGCCTCACCCGCCTGAAGCGGGAACTCTTCCGCGCCGAAAAGGACGGAGAAAGCCCGGAGGCCCTCATGGCCCGCGCCGCCCAGATCCGGCTGCGTTGCCCGCTGCTGGACGGGGAGGACCGCTGTCTGCTCTACGAGGCCCGGCCCATCACCTGCCGTTTGTACGGCGTACCCACGGCCATCGGCGGACAGGGGCACGTCTGCGGCTTTTCGGCCTTTGAGAAGGGCAAGGCCTATCCCACCGTGCATCTGGACAAAATCCAGGCCCGGCTGGATGAACTCAGCCGGGAGGTGGCCCGGACCGTGGAATCCCGCTTCTCGGAGCTGCACGAGGTGTACGTGCCTCTTTCCATGGCCCTGATCACCCGCTACGATGAAGCCTATCTGGGCATCGGCAAGGCCAAGCCCGAAGAGTGATTCCGGAATTTTTGCCCGGAACCCGGGCGCGACAAGAATGTCGCGCCCAAGCTGACGAACCAGAAACAGGCCGAGGCGCTCCCCATGTTTGACAGCATCCCCGCCACTGTTTTCCGCGACGGCACACCGCAGGCGCTTACGGACGAGCAGGAAAAACTCAAACGCGAGATTTACGAAAAAATGAATCCGCGCCGCCGCAAGTTTGTGGACCGTATCGGCTATGAAAACTGGGATCCGTTCCAGAAGCCCAACGATCCTCTGGACCTGCGCATGGATGTGAGCAAGCGCACCACCCAGCAGCTGGTCAATGAATTTCTGCGCGAAGCGGCCCGAAAAGGGCCGTACAGCAACGACTACGGCAAGGGCGCCATGGAGTGCGCCTTGGGCGTGGTCAACAAGGACGAAAAATACCAGGGCATTTTCGACTTCTGCCTCTGGTACCATGATCTTTTGAAAAAAGAAGGGCATATCGCATGAAAGAGCGTTACGACGACCTGGATGAATATATCGCGGACCTCAAAAAGGAAATCGAGGCCAACGCGCAATGCGCGACACATTACTACAACCTGGGCTTGGCCCTGCTGAGCAAGCGTGATTTTGTGGCCGCCGAGGAAGCGCTGCTCAATGCGGTGCGCAACTCGCCGCATCTGGCCGAAGCCTATGTGCAGCTGGGCGGCATCTGCCTGGAACGCGGCGATCTGGAAGGCTGCCTGCACTATAATGAGGAAGCCGCCAACTGCCGGGCCAAATTCCCCATTCCCTGGAGCAACATCGCCTTCGTGCATCTGCAGCGCGGCGAGCCGGACAAGGCCATCGCGGCTCTGCGCAAGGCCCTGAAATGGGACCCCAAGTTCATCCAGGCCAAAAACGCCCTGGCCACGGCCTATTACATGAAGGGCGACTTTAAGGCCAGCGTGGAAGTCTGCCGGGAACTGCTGGCCCAGGAGCCGGGTTTTGCCCCGGCCTGGAACAATCTGGCCCTGGCTCTCTTTGACCTCAAGGAATACGATCAGGCCGTGGAAGCCGCGGACAAGGCGCGCGAACTGGGCTTCGAGGTGTCGGAGGGCTTTTTGGAGGAGCTGAAGCCCCACAGGAAGTAAGCCGGGAGCGGACTCCTTTTCCCGAACCAGCGGCATATTTTTTGCTTATAAAAACGCGGACGGTCAATTTTTCCACCGTCCGCGTTTTTTCGCGTCCGGACTCCGGGTTCGCCCCGGGCCGCGACGCCACCGCATAACAGCCATGCGGATGCAGGCCGTTATGCGGAAACAAAGCAAGGAGCATACGCATGGAACTGGAATTCCGCTTTCGCAATAATGATCTGGGGCCGCATTTTCCCACCTTTCAGGAACGGGTCAACGCCATGTTGCCCGCCCGTCCGGCTGAGCCCGAAGGCATAAGCGCCGAGGCCGCCGCCCCGGTTCTGCCCACCCTGGAGGAAAGCGCCCCGCTCACCCCGCATATGCCCAATTCCGAGGAAGTACGGCAGACCCTGGCCCAGGTGGAAGAAGAAGCCGTGCTGCAGAGCCGGGAGCTGATCCAGGCGCACTCCGGCCTTAACGAGCAGCGGGTGGCGCGGCTGTTGGGCCTGCTGGACTAGAACCTGTTGACACTACTGGGATTTTGTTCGCTTTAGCCGTTAGGCGGCTTGGCTGCCCTACGGATAAAGACAGCAGCAATAACAAATCCAGCGGGCAAAAGAACGCAGTGTCAACAGGATCTAGCGCAGAGTACCTTTGAAACGCCCTCCGGCTTCTACAGCTCCAGCTCCAGCCCCACCGGGCAATGGTCCGAGCCGTAGACGCTGTTTTCGATCCAGGCGTCGCTGACGGCCGGGGCCAGCTCTTCGGAAACAAAGAAATAGTCAATGCGCCAGCCGATGTTCTTTTCCCGCGCACGGGTCTTGTAGGACCACCACGAATACTGGTCCGGCTGGTCGCCGTGCACCTTTCGGAAGGTGTCCACATAGCCCATGGCCGTGAAACGGTCCAGAAAAGCACGTTCCTCCGGCAGAAAGCCGGTATTTTTCACATTCTGCTTGGGCCGGGCCAGATCTATGGCCTGGTGGGCGATGTTGAAATCCCCGCAGACCACAATGGGTTTGCTTTTGC
Source organism: Desulfovibrio fairfieldensis (assembly GCF_001553605.1). Lineage (NCBI taxonomy): Bacteria > Pseudomonadati > Thermodesulfobacteriota > Desulfovibrionia > Desulfovibrionales > Desulfovibrionaceae > Desulfovibrio > Desulfovibrio fairfieldensis. The sequence goes on along the minus strand of NZ_CP014229.1, from coordinate 682,680 downwards.
GGCACTCTTCCGCATAGTTCAGAAAGGCTTCGAAGAAACCCATCTTGTAGGGCACGCGCTTGAAGCGTCCCGTGGGCTTGCCGTTTTCATCCAGCTCCTCGGCCCCGCCGTTGGGGAAATAGCCGTTGAAAAAATGGAAGTCGGGAAATTCCAGGTGCAGCAGGCGTCCTTCGCCCTGCCACTGGGGATCGGGCAATTCCGCGCGCACGGCCAGGGGCGTCATCCGGCTGAAGACCGCCACTCCGGAATAGCCCTTTTTCACATGGCTTGAGGACCAGTGGGCCTCCCAGCCCTCGGGGCTGGCCAGTTCTTCCTTGAGCTGTTCCGGGTGGGCCTTGGTTTCCTGCAGGGCCACGATCTGGGCGTCGGTGCGCGTGAACCACTCCCACTCCGGCTTGGCGGAAAGCGCGCGCAGGCCGTTCACATTCCAGGAGACGAGTTTTATCCGCATATGTCCTCCACGGGCCGCAGCATAGCCAAGGCCGCTGCCGGGGGCAAGCCGCCATGCTCGGGGCCGTTGTGCCGCTGCGCCCCATTGCGCGCAATCCGCTTTTCCGGTACACAAAAAGTGCTGCCGGACAGGCCCGCAGAGGACCTGCCGGGCGGATATTTTTAGAGCGGCTCACGTAGTAAATGCTCCAGGGAAGTGCTGAGTAATGAAGATTTTTCTCTGCCAAACACGGAGAACTCCGGGTGGAGGGCGTATATTCAAACCCGCCCTTCGCATGGAGTGAGCCTGACGCAGGCAGAGAGCAAAAAGACCATTGATCAGTACTTTCATAGGAGCCGGACGGCTCTGCCCGCCTGTGTCCGATCCACTTTTTAAGGAGTCCCTGCAGTATGGAAGTTCTGCCAATCCGCCGCGCCATTCTGAGCGTTACGGACAAGAGCGGCCTTGTGGATTTCGCCACCTTTCTCAGCTCCCGCGATGTGGAGCTGATTTCCACCGGCGGCACCCAAAAAGTGCTGGAGGCGGCGGGCCTGCCCGTCACCGCCGTCAGCACGGTGACCGGCTTTCCGGAAATTCTGGGCGGGCGCGTCAAAACCCTGCACCCCAAAATCCACGCGGGCATCCTGGCCAACAAGGATGACCCCTTCCACATGCAGACCCTGGCCGAAAAGGGCATCCGGCCTTTTGACCTGGTCTGCGTCAATCTCTACGACTTCGCCGGTGCGGTGGAGCGCCACCTCTCCCTGGAAGAAGCCGTGGAGGAAATCGACATCGGCGGCCCCTGCATGCTGCGCGCGGCGGCCAAAAATTTCCACAGCGTCCTGGTGCTGCCCTCGCCCCAGTGGTACGGCGCGGCCATGGACGAGCTGCGCCAGCACGATATGAATGTGAGCCTCAACTTCCGGCAGGTCATGGCCTCACGGGCCTTTGAGGCCACTTCGCGCTACGATGCGCTGATTACCTCCTACCTGCGGCCCTAGACCGGATACCTGTGAAACGCTTTGCGTTTCACAGGGTTATTCAGCCGAAGACCGCGGCCATCGCCGTTCGTATGTCTCCGTTGTCGCCAACGGAGACAGCCCTCCGGGCTGCCTTTGGTCGCTTCGGCTGGATCCACGCTGCTTCGCGGCGGGCGGCCCGACCTGCTCGCCGCCAGGCATTCCAACTTTCAAAGTCGAAATACTCTCACTGCACGCCGCAGAAAGGAGACGCGCCATTCCCAAGCCAGAAGGCAATGTGCAGGGGCTCAAGCCGAGCCAGCTCAATGCCCTGAACCGCCTTTTCAACCGCCGGTTTCCGGCGGAGGATGTCTACACCATTGAGCAGGCCCGCGAGCTGGCTCTTCTGTCGCGCGCTCTGGGGCGGCAGGTGGGTCTGCTTATCGACCGCAAGGGCCGAGTGCAAATGGTTCTGGTGGGCGAGGCGGGCAGCATCCTCATTCCCGAACTGCCGCGCGGCCGCACCGGCCAGGAGCGGTTACGCGGCCTGCGCCTGTTGCACACCCACCTCTCCCCGGACGGCATCAGCCAGGAAGACCTCATGGATATGCTCTTCCTGCGCCTGGACGCGGTCATCGCCCTCAACGTGAATCCCACAGGCGATCCCGTGCAGTGGCAGGCCGCGCACCTGCTGCCTTCCGGCGCCGCGGGCAAGCCCTACCACCTGGACGCCCCACAGCCCTGGGACCGCACGGCCGCGCAGTTCACGGCCACGGCCGAAGCCCTGGAAGAAGAGCTGGCCCGGCGCGGCGAGGATGCGCGGGAAGCGGCGGACGCGCCGCGCGCCCTGCTCGTTTCCGTGGCGGCCCAGCCCCGGATTCTGCAGGAGCGCAATCTGGACGAACTGGCCGAGCTGGCCCGCACCGCCGGCCTCACCGTAGCCGGGCGCATGGCCCAGCGCGTGGCCCAAGTCAATCCCCGACTGATTCTGGGCAAGGGCAAGGTGGCGGAACTGGAAGTGCTGGCCCTGCAAGGCCGCGCGGGCATGCTGGTTTTTGACGGCGAACTTTCGCCCGCCCAGTTGCACAACCTGGCCGACATCACCGAGCGCAAGGTTATTGACCGTACCCAGCTTATTCTGGATATTTTCGCCCAGCACGCCGTGACCAGGGCGGGCAAACTCCAGGTGGAGCTGGCGCAGCTGCGCTACACCCAACCGCGCCTGGTGGGCAAAAACCGGGCCATGGACCGGCTCATGGGCGGTATCGGCGGACGCGGCCCCGGCGAAACCAAGCTGGAGACGGACCGGCGCAAAAGCCGCGAGCGCATGGCCCGCATCCGCAAGGAACTGGACCAGTTGCGGCGGCAGCGCGCCTTTACCCGCGCCCGGCGCTCGCGCCAGGGCATCCCCCTGGCCGCCCTGGTGGGCTATACCAACGCGGGCAAGTCCACGCTGCTGAACCGGCTGACCCGCTCGGACGTGCTGGTGGAAAACAAGCTCTTCGCCACCCTGGACCCCACCACGCGGCGGCTGCGCTTCCCGGCGGAACGGGAAATCATTCTGGCCGACACCGTGGGCTTTATCCGCAATCTGCCCAAGGAACTCATGGACGCCTTCCGCGCCACCCTGGAAGAGCTGGAGGCCGCCGATCTGCTGGTGCATGTGGCCGACGCCTCCCACCCGGACCTGCTGCAACAGATTTCGGCGGTGGAGACCATTCTGGCCGAAATGGAGCTGGACCGCGTGCCGCGCCTGCTGGTGCTCAACAAATGGGACCAGCTTGCGGCTCCGGCCCGGGCCGAGTTGGCCGACGCCTTTCCCCTGGCCCTGCCTGTTTCGGCCAAAAGCGGCGACGGCCTCAACTCTCTGCTGGAACAGTTGGAAACAGACCTGCTGACCCGGAACAGGCCGCCGGTCATTCCAGATATGCCCTTCTCGCTGAACTAGGGGCTGTTTCTAAATTAGGATTTTCATTCTCTGCCAAGGGCGCTAGCCGTTGGCGCGTCGGCGGCTTGCTTGAGCCGTTCACGGCGAAGCCGTGTTACGGATCAAGCTCCTTCGTCGCAACGGCTAAAGCAAAGCGAGTTCTGGGCGGAGGGAGTATATTCAACATATTCGACCTTCGCGCGGGGCGAGCCTGACACAGGCAGAGGACGAAAGGACAATTTAGAAACAGCCCCTAGAGCAGATTCCCTCTGAAACGCTACACGTTTCAAAGGATTCATTCCGGCAAAAACGCGGTTATCGCTGCTGTCGATCCCCGTATGGTTCCGTTGTCGCCAACGGGGACAGCCCTTCGGGCTGACTTCGGTCGCTTCGCCGGAATCCACGCCGTCTCGCGGTGCGCCTCACCGTGTTCGGCTCACAGCTTTTCAAGTGTGAAATGCTGTAGAGTTCGCAAATGGACGCGCAAAAAAACGGGGAAAAGAGTCTCCCCTTCTCCCCGCTTCTCTAGAGTATTTCGCGGTGCGGATTTCCACGGAAAATCCGCACAGAGCGTTGAGATATTTTCAATATCAAAAGGCTCTAAAGCAGATTAACTTTCAAATGCTCTAACATTCATCGAACCGGAATTAAATATTCATCGCGCCGCCATCCGCAGGCTTGTCCGCACCGCCGCCGGGATTGGCGTTCTTGTCTCCCTTATTTCCCGCATCCGGTCTGGCTGCGGGCGCGCCGCTCACCGGCGGCGCGGAAACGTCCGTCGCGTAGGCTTTGGCCGTACTTTCCAGAATGGCCTGGCCCACCACCAGCCAACGGTCGCCCTTCTTGCGCAGGGCCAGCCAGCTGGTCATTTTGGCGGGCGTGGTCACCTTGGCCACCGCCGCCGTATCGCTCAATTCGGTCACCTGCGCCTGTTTCAGGGATTCAGGCACCCAGGGGCAGTCCGGAGTCTGGGCCTCGCGGCACTGGGCCATCATTTCGCCTGTGCTCACGCCACGGGTGTACTGGCTCTGCAAACGATTTTCCATATTCAGCACGCTGCCCAGCAGATCGTCCATGCCGCCCAGGCCCAGCATGCGGCCCAGGGAGTCCAGCGAACTCAAAGCCTGATCCTCGCGGGTCAGGTTTTTGATCTGGTTGGCCGCGAAGGTTTTCAGATCCAACTGGGCCAGAAAGGCCGCACTGTCGTTTTTATTCAGGGCTTCCGCCAGCGAGTTCAGAGCTTTCTGAGGGCCGGAGGCAAAACAGGCCGTGAGCAGGGCCGCAAGCAACGCCGCCACCAGAAGAAAAGGGGACGGCCGACGTAGTATATTCATAACAACCTCTTTTACGCGCCGAAACGCAATAGTATCGTTCCAACGGAAATACTATAGCGCGCGAGCCGGAATAATGCAAAGCCCCGCCCCGGTCGGGCCGACAAGGCAATCGCATGAATGTTTCAGCCGTTGGATATTTGTAAAGTAGGTCTTCCTTCCTCATTCCCGCGAACGCAGCCGACACCGTCGGCAAGTGAGCGGGGGACTGGTTTTGCGGGAATTTTGCAAAATTGGCGATTTTTTCGTGCGGGCAAGGCAGCGACGCGTTTTTGCGCGGAACATACTCAAGTATGTGAGCAGCGAAAACGCGCCGATAACGCCGCCCGCGCGGAAAAGGCGGATTTTGTAAAATAACCGTAAAGTTACAGCAAGCCCGACGCAAGAGTATCTTACTTTTTCGCCCTATTCATGCGATTGCCCCGGCCGGGCAGACGGCGGGGCTTTTTTTCCGCGCGGGCTTCTGCTACAGGTAGCCGAGTCCTGCGGGGCTGCATACCCGCCGGCGACTCAGGAGGCCTTTATATGAAAGTGATCATCATGTGCGGCGGCAAGGGCACGCGCCTGCGCGAGGAAACCTCGGTCAAACCCAAGCCCATGGTGGAAATCGGCGGGCGGCCCGTGCTCTGGCACATCATGTCCATTTACGCCCGTTTCGGCTTCAAGGATTTCGTCCTGCCGCTGGGCTACAAGGGCGAAGTCATCAAACAGTATTTTCACGATTACAACATCCGCAACACGGATTTCACCGTGGAACTCAAAAGCGGCACTATCATCTCCCACCCCGGCCATGTCGAGGACTGGCGGGTGACCCTCTGCGACACCGGCCAGGAAACCCTCAAGGGCGGCCGCATCAAACGCGTTGCCAAGTATATCGACAGCGACCGCTTCATGGTCACCTACGGCGACGGCGTGGCGGATATCGACCTGCACAAGCTGTTGGAGTTCCACAAGCAGTCCGGCACCATCGGCACATTCACCGGCGTGCGCATGCCCTCGCGTTTCGGCGCGGTACGCACGGACGCGGCGGGCAAGATTCTCTCCTGGGAGGAAAAGCCCGTGCTCAACGAGCATATCAACTGCGGCTTTTTCGTGTTCGAACGCCGTTTCCTGGACTACTTGAGCGAGGACGAAAACTGCGACCTGGAAAAAGAACCCCTGCAGCAACTGGCCGCCGAAGGGCAGCTTTCCATGTATCCGCATCCCGGCCAGTGGCAGTGCATGGACACCCTGCGCGATTCCATCAAGCTCAATGAACTCTGGGACAGCGGCCGGGCCTTTTGGGTGTAGCAGTCCGGTTCTTTTGCCCTCCGGCGGCGTCAAACTTCGCTTCGGCCTCCAGTCATGTACCATAAGAGTACACTCCTGTCGGCCTCAGCTCGTTTTCCTTGTCGGAGAACAAAACTCCCGACCTGCCGCAGAGTACGCGCCGGGCCGCTTGTCCACCTTACCGGCGCGCAAAAATTACCGCGCCGCAATGAATAAAAAGACAATCCAGCTTTCTCCCACGAGTAAGGAATAGTTATGTTTGCCAATGCCTATCAAGGACGTCGGGTCTTCGTTACCGGGCACACGGGTTTCAAGGGCTCCTGGCTGGCCGCCTGGCTCACGCGGCTGGGCGCGACCGTGGCCGGTTTTTCCGACGGCATCCCCACCGAACCCTCACATTTCGCGGCCATGCATCTGGACGCGCACCTGGAAGATCTGCGCGGCGACATCCGCGACCGGCAGGGCATGGTCGACGCCGTGCGGCGTTTCAAGCCCGAGGTGGTCTTCCACCTGGCGGCCCAGGCCCTGGTGCGCAAATCCTACGAGGACCCCGCAGGCACCTTTGAGGCCAATATGCTCGGCACCATGAACGTGCTGGAAGCCGTGCGGGCCTGCCCTTCGGTGCGGGCCGTGGTCATGATCACCTCGGACAAGTGCTACCGCAACGACGAATGGGTCTGGGGCTACCGTGAAACCGACCATCTGGGCGGCGCCGATCCCTACTCCGCTTCCAAGGGCTGCGCGGAAATCATCGCCCATTCCTATTTTCAGAGCTTTTTCAAGGAAGGTCCGGCCTGTGCCACGGTGCGCGCGGGCAATGTGATCGGCGGCGGGGACTGGGCCCTGGACCGCATTGTGCCCGACTGCGCGCGGGCCTGGGCCGAGGGCCGGGCCGTGCAGATCCGCAGCCCCTGGGCCACGCGGCCCTGGCAGCTCGTGCTGGAGCCGCTTTCCGGCTATCTCTGGCTGGGCGCGCGCCTGCTGGACAACGGGAACGCGCCCTTTGACCCGCGCGGTCAGGCCTACAACTTCGGCCCGGCGGCGGACGTCAACAATACCGTGGCCGAGGTGGTGGAAGCCCTGGCCCGGCACTGGCCCGGCTTTGAAAGCCAAATGGACGCGGCGGGCCAGGCGGGCATGAAGGAATGCACCCTGCTCAAGCTCTGCTGCGACAAGGCCTTGGCCCACCTGGGCTGGAAGGCCACTCTCAGCTTTGACGAAACCATCCGTTATACCGCCGAATGGTATCACCGTTTCTACCGGGGCCGGGACGGCGCAACCCCACCCGACATGCTGGACTTCAGCCTGGGCCAGATCGCGGCCTACGTCAACGCGGCCGAACAGCGCGGCCAGGTCTGGGTGAGCTGATGGGCGCGCATACCGTCGACGGACCCGTTGCACAGGAGGTGGGCATCGCAGGCGCACTGTTCCAGCCCCTGAAAATGATCCCCACGCCCGGGGGGCCGGTGTTGCACATGCTGCGCCCCGATTCGCCCCTGTTGCCCGATTTCGCGGCGGGTTTCGGCGAAATCTATTTCTCGGAAGTGCTGCCCGGCGCTGTCAAAGCCTGGAAACGCCACAGCCGCCAGACCCAGCTGTTTGCCGTGCCCCACGGCCTGCTCAGAATCGTGCTTTATGACGACCGCCCCGGCTCTTCCACCCAAGGCGTACTCTGCGAGCTGGCCTTGGGCAGACCGGAACACTACGGCTTGCTGCGCATTCCGACAGGCGTCTGGTACGGATTCGCGGCCATGGGCGGGGAAGCGGCCCTGATCTGCAACTGCGCGGACATTCCCCACGATCCCGCCGAAGGGGAACGCCGCCCGGCGGACGATCCGGCCATTCCCTATAGCTGGAAGGGCGCGGTTCAGGCCGGAGGACGCTGAGCATGGCCCGCCACCTGCTGCGCGCGGCCTGGGCTCCCCGTCCGTCCGACGCCCCGCCGCTCTCCGCCGGGCAAAAATGCCGCGCATGGTGGCAGGCCTGCCGCCCGCCCTTTTTCATTACCGCCGCCATCCCCGTGACCTTGGCGCTGGCCCTGGCCTTCCGCGTGCAGGGACATGTGACGCCCGGCCAGTGGGGTGTCTGGCTGCTTCTGCTGCTGGGCTGTTTTCTGGGCCTGACCATCGCCAACTTCGCCAATGACCTTTTCGACCATATTCTCGGCGTGGACGAAGGCGAAAACATCGGCGGCTCAAGGGTAATCCAGGCCGGACTGATCAGCCCGCGCCAACTTTCCGCGGCCCTTCTGCTGCTGATCCCGGCCACCCTGGTTGTGGGCGCGGCCCTGATTTTCAGCCTGCCGCCCGCGTTGCGGCCCTGCCTGTGGGCGGCCACCCTCTTTGCCGTGGCTTCGGCCGTCTTTTACGTGGCCCCGCCCATCCGTTACGGGCACCGCGCCCTGGGCGAGCTTTTCGTCTGCCTGAACATGGGCCTGATCATGGTAACGGCCGGCGCCACCCTGCTTCTCGGGCGCTTCGACCTGCGTTCTCTGGCCCTAGCCCTGCCCGTGGGCCTGATGGTGGCGGGCGTGCTCTACTACCAGAGCCTGCCGGAAATCGAAACAGATCTGGCCGCGGGCAAGCACACCCTGGCCAACAAACTGGGCAAGGACAAGGCCGCCTTGGTCTTCAAGCTCTGGTGGCCCGCCGTCTGGCTGCTGCTGATCAACCTCTGGGCCTGCGGCCTGGCCGGATGGCCGGTATTTCTAGGGCTGTCGGGCCTGCCCTTCTATCTCACGGCCTGCCGCCGGATCAACGCCGCCGGGCGCGGCGACTGGCTGCCCCTGGACGCCCACGGCCATCTGGTGCGCAAAACCTACCTGATCTGCGGCGCGGCCCTGATTCTGGGCGTGGCCTTTTGAATGGTTACGGCGCGGTGCTCTTTTTCGGCACAAAAAAACGTTTTGAATATGCCCCTTCATGGGCCAACAGCATAATCTTCTTGTCAATGCCGCCGGCATAGCCTGTCAGGCTTCCACCGGCTCCGACCACACGATGACAAGGAATAATGATAGAAATCGCATTATGCCCCACTGCCCCGCCGACTGCTTGTGAAGACATTCGTTCCTTGTCGCGGGCTACAGCAATTTTTTTAGCTATTTCTCCATAGGTTGTTACCTCCCCATAGGGAATCTGACAGAGGATTTTCCATACCGCCTTTCTAAATTCACTTCCTGCCGGATCAAGTTTCAGCTCCGACACATGCGGTTTTTCGCCGGCGAAATAGCGATCAAGCCATTCCCTGCCCCGAACCAACACCGGAAAATCGTTCCGTTCCCGGAACTCCCCTTTCAGGCTGCCCGCGAAATACTTCTGCCCCTCCATCCAAAGCCCGACAAGAGCGTCGCCTTCCGCCGCAAGCATGATCCGTCCCAGGGGCGTTGTATGGTATGCTATACAGCCCACCGCATCCTCCCTTTCAGCAATCCCATTGGTATTTCTTCAAGTCCACATGCCTGTCGTCCTTCATGACAACCTGCTCCGCTTCCAGAAAAAAACGCTGTTCCGGCCATCCGGGCGCAAGCCGCCCCGCGTGGTTGACAACTCTGTGACACGGATATTCTCCATACAAATTCGCCATGCCAAGGACTTTTCCCACCAGCCTGGAATTCCTGTCCCTGCCGATCAGCCGCGCGATCTGGCCATATGTGGCGACGCGCCCTTCCGGTATTTCTCCAACAGCGGAAAGTATCTCGTATATCAAGTCTTCGCGCGGCATGCTGGAATCCGCGTTACAGTGCCGTGCCCCTGGCGGGAACAAAGAATTTTTCCATATCAACACCTTCAAGCTCCAGCAATCTGCGTTTTTTATCCACGCCGCCCGCGTATCCGGTAAGGCTCCCGTTGGTTCCCACAACGCGGTGGCAGGGAACAATGATCGATATTTCATTGTGCCCGACTGCGCCGCCCACGGCCTGCGCCGACATCCGGCGCAGGCCGCGTCGTCTGGCCACCTGCCTTGCGAGGTCTCCATATGTGACGGTCGTTCCGTAAGGAATCTGCAACAGCAGCTCCCAGACACAGCGGCGAAATTCAGAACCGATCATATGCACCGGCGGCATAAAATCCGGCTCGTGCCCGGAAAAGTAGATGTCCAGCCAGCGTCTGGTTATCGCGAAAATCGGCGTTTCCCTTTCCTCATGCTCAGGATCAAGACTGAGGGCATAGAATTTTTCGCCTTCAAACCACAAGCCGGTCAGGCCGGTCTCATCGGCGGCCAGCAGTACATCGCCGACGGAAGATTGATAGGCAGCGGTATATTGCATCGTCACGCCTCCAGGAACTGATTGGAATCTTCGGGCGCATTCCGGCGATCCGTCATGGTATAGCCGCGCATTGGCGCGAGCACCGCAATGCTGTAGTTTGCAAAAGGGGTTGCCCTGCTCTTTTGCCGGCAGATGCGGTTCATTGCCGGATTCCGCCATTGTGTCACGCATTCTTCAGCTTTCCCATATGGGCAGGCTGAGTCGTTTGCCCTCTTCCACCAGGGAAAAGAAACGCTTGGAGCGGGTACAGCCCTCTCCGCCTTTGCCAGCTCTTCCTTCAGGGAAATAGCCAGCTACAACTATACATTCACTTTATCTTTTTAATGGTGATCTCAAACAGTACAAACACATTTTTTATTTCAATTTACTCTTTTTAAGATTATATTTAGCGTTAAACAAACTTGAATATAAATATTATGAAATATAGTATCGTTCAAAATTCCCAACCATAATTTTTATATCAGCATGCAGTTATCCGTTGTCATCAGTGGCATGCAGGCTGTTCCAGAGATTGACCGCAGCGTAACTTCTCCACGGTCTCCATTGTTCGGCCATGATACGCAGCTCTCTGGGGGAATATCGGGGCAATGCATGCCGTATTCCCGCGTCTGTTTCCAGAAACGCGTCTGGCCAGGCCATGGCCCGCATAGCGATATAGTTTGCCGTCCATGTGCCGATTCCCCTGATGCCCATAAGTTTCCGCGTTTCCTGTTCCGGGTCGCTGCACCCGTCCAAACAGATCTCCCGCCTTGCAAGAGCCTTGGCGAGCGCCTCTATGGCTCCTGCTCTGGAAGCGGTGATGCCGAGCGGCCCCAGGCGCTGTTCCAGTGGCCCATCAAGACCGGCAAAATATTCCGGGGGCGGAAATATACGCGACAGACCTTCAACAACTGTCGCCACCGGAATCCCGAACCGGCTGACAAGCCGTTCCGCAAGAGTGCCCGCCGCCTTTACCGTGACCTGCTGCCCCAAGATTGCCCTGACGGATACCTCGAAGGAATCAAAGCAGCCGGGGAGCCTTGCGCCTTTCATGCAAAGGTTTTCCCGGATGGCATTCATGGAGGATAGCGATTCAAACACCGCCTCCGGGTCACAATATAGATCAAACATATTCCGGACTTTCCCAAGCAGCTGTGGAAGAACGGATAAAAGCGACTCGCTTAGAGACACCTCCAGAATATGCTCAGCTTCGTTATTTGAAACGGCAATCCATCCCGTCACCGGCATTCGCCTTGTGTTTGCGAGGCAAACCGTCCGGTAATAAGCATCTCCCCTGACCAGATCAATTCCAGCTATTGCGCGCCCTTTCAAAAATCGCAGCATCTCTTTCCAGCGGTACGGCGGCCGGTAACCAAGGGAGACTTTCAGCTCCGCGTCTTCTCGTTTCGTGGTGGACATCCTTTTGCGGATGTCGCCAGGCGTCAGGTGGTATTTTTCTTTGAAGGCATCGTTAAATCGGCGCAAGCTGCCGAAACCGGCAGCCATGGCGATATCCACGACCCGCAATTTTGTGTCCGTCAAAAGATTTTTTGCCAGAAGCAGACGACAGGTCTGCAAATATTGTACTGGTGAAACATGAAATTCTTCTTCAAATACCCGACGAAGATGACGGCCCGTGCAATGTAAGCGGTGCGCAAATTGCTCCAGTCTTTCACCGCTTCCGCAGTTTTCCTCTATCATTCTTGCAGCGCGTTTCGCCAAGGATGCGGAAGCGTCGGCAATCGACATCCCCGGAGCAAGTTCCGGCCGGCAAAGCAGGCATGGCCTGTAGCCCGCCTGTTCAGCCTCCGCCGCTGAGGAAAAAAAAGCGCAGTTCTCCTCTTTGGGCGTCCTGGCCCGGCACACGGGACGGCAATATATCCTGGTGGAAGACACGCCAACAAAAAATCTGCCGTCAAAACGGGGATCTTTCGCGCAAAAGGCGGAATAGAGTCCTGGATAGTTGCCGTGCATCCTTGCGCCTGCCTCCATGTGAAAAGACTATACCGGGATATGCCCAAAGAGCTAGCCGTTTTCGGACATGGCAATGACTCCGCTACATCCATTGCTGACCGGCGCGGTCCGCGCGCTGCCCACATTTTACTGGGGGAGTTCACTGAACTATGCCGCCATCGGCAATTAACACATCGGCATTATCGATATAACAAATGGAAAAAAATCAAAGCGGCGGCGCGATGTCCTTCCGGAGATCGCGCCGCCGCTTTTACGCCGTTTTTTTCAGTTCGGGCCGTGCCGCGCGGGAAAGGGCGGCTTAATGAGGACGGCCCTAATTCTTCGCAATCCGCCCGTGCGTCTTCCACAGCCGCAACCGCCGCACTTCCGAAATACCCAGGCCCAGCAGGGTCAGGGCCGTGCCCGTGGCGGACATCCAGGTGATGCGCTCATGCAGCACCAGCACTGAGGTGAGCACCGTGACCACCGGCACCAGATAAATGTAGACCACGGTTTTAATGGCGCCCAAGCGCTTGAGCGAGAATGTCCAGGTCACGAAACAGAGGGCCGAGGCCCAGAGGCCCAGAAAAAGGAGGTTCAGAAAATTCACCGGCTTGAGCAGGCGCGCGGCGTCCCAGGAAAAGCCGAAAACAGGCAGGCAGGGCAGCATGAACAGCAGGCCGTAGAAAAAAATCCTGCGGGTGGCCTGCAAGCTGCCGTAGCCGTGGGCCCCTATCTTGCGGGTCAGGATGGAGTAGACGGCCCAGACCAGGGCCGCCAGCACGGCCAGCAGGTCGCCCAAAGGATTGAGCTGGAGCACCGTGCTGCCGTTGAAGCTGATCAGGCCGATGCCCGTAATGGCCACGGCGAAACCCAGAAAAAAGTTGGCCCTGGGCCGCTCGCCGTCCAGAAAACGGAAGGCCAGCAAGGCCGTGAAAAAAGGCGCCACGGCCACGATCACCCCTACATTGGAGGCAAAGGAATAGGTCAGGGCGATATTTTCCAGCAGGAAGTACAGGGTCACGCCGGTCAGCCCGGCCATGGCGAAAAGCCATTCCTGCCGCCTGTCCGTCAGCTTGAGGCGGCGCGGGCAGACCAGCCAGAGGGCCAACCAGCCCAGCGTGAAGCGGATAAATAAAATTTCCAGGGGCGTGAAATCGCGCAGCAGCACCTTGGTGGAAATAAAGGTAACGCCCCAGACGATAATGGTCATCAGGGCAGCGAGGTGTCCGATCAGCTGTTTCCGGTCCGTCATGATGTTCCTTCCCGCTCACCGTTTGGCCGGGATGAAGATGCGCTGGTACTGTTTGGGCGTCAAGCCGATAAAACATTTGAAAAATTTCGTGAAGTGGCTCTGGTCCGCAAAGCCCGCGCTCAAGGCAGCCTCCACCGGCGTCACGCCTGTTTCCAGCAGGGCCTTGGCCCGGGCGATGCGCACATTTTCCAGATAGCGGTAGGGCGTGATGCCTTTGGCGCGGGTAAAGGTCCGCAACAGATAATATTTGTCCAGCCCGGCCAGGCGGCCCAGATCATCCAGACTGATCCGCTCCGCATAATGCTCTTCCAGAAAAATGCAGACCGCACGGATTGCGCGGGCGGCCGCATCTCCGACCTGGGGCGCGGGCGGCGTAAAGGGCGCGGCAAATTCTTCCAGCAATTGTTCCAGCAGGGCGAAGAGCAGCTCTTCCTTGCAAAAGTCCACGGACTCTTCCAGGACCATGGCGTGCAGATCCCGCAGCAAAGGAACCAGCTCGCTTTGCGGCACGATATTGGGCGCGAACACGGGCAAGGCCTCCGCGCCGGTGATCTGCCGGATCAAGCGGCGCATGGTTTCCTCGCCCACATGCAGACAACGCCAGTTCAGAAGCTCGTCGCCCACCTGGCTGCAGGCATGGTTGTCGCGTGGGTTGAAAAGAATCAGATCCCCGGCCTCGGCCAGATATTCCCTGTTGTTGCAGAGAACCCGGCGGCGGCCGCCGTCTATGCAGCCGATGACATAATGCTCATGAAAATGATTGGGAAAGTTTTGCAGCAACCCGTGAAACAAACAGGCCTCAATCTGCAGATCCGCGTCAAAACGGATCACGCGCGTCCCGCCCGGCATGGCCAACTCCTTGTATGAACGAAAAGTAGCGCGTCAGGCGAAAATTTTCTGGTACGATATTGACGCCGGAACAGTCGGATGAGCGCTGATCAGCATAGCCACCGCTCCGCCGTGTCGGCCACGGCCTGCATGTCATGGAAGAGCCCGGCGGTGTGAAAGCCGTCGGCCACGGCGTGATGTACGGAGACAGCCACGGGAATCAGCCTGTTGCGGCCCTGGACAAAGTGTTTGCCCACCCGGATCAGCGGGAAAAGCAGGCGTGATTCCGCATAGGTGTCCTGCGCGAAAGACGTGAAGGAAAGCCAGGGCAGGGACGACACGGAGCAGAAATTTTCCGGCGTGTGGTGTCGCCCCTTGATGCCCCGCACGTTGCCGTAACGGGCCATGTCCGCCAGCACGGTTTCGTAAAACACGCTGAAATCCGGCGACCATTGGCTCCAGAGGTCGGAGAAGGTCGCGTCGTCCTCATGAAAGACGGTATAGACCGGATTGCAGTAACTCCAGCGGCCCAGGCGGCCCTGAACGTCAAAAGCCATGCGGAAAGCGCTGTTGCCCGCATTCTCTTCATCGCCCTGCCTGTTCACGGCGCGCATGATCACATAGAGCAGGATGGGAAAAAAACGGCGCTGCAATTGCCGACGCCGACGCATCAGGCGGGTGATGTCCAGCGTTGCGGTGATGGAATAGCGGCACTTGAGCCTGTCGAAATAATAGGCGAAGTATTCCCGGCGCGGCCAGTTCTCCAGGTCCACGGGCGTGAAGACGGCAGGCGCAATGTCCCTGCCCGTGCCGCCCGCTTCCTCCACTCCGTGCGCGCCCGAAGCCGCCATGCTCAGCTCTTGCGCCGCGCCATGCCCAGTTCCATGAGCCGTTCCAGCAACTGGCCGAAATCAAGGCCGATGACCTTGGCCTCCTGGGGCACAAGGCTGGTGGAGGTCATGCCCGGCAGGGTATTGACTTCCAGCAGGGTCAGGTTCTGGTCCGCATCCAGAATGAAGTCGGCCCGGCTGTAGCCCCGGAGTCCCAGGGCCCTGTGGGCGGCCAGAGCCAGTTCCCGTACCCGGTCGGTCAGCTCCGGCGCGATGGGCGCGGGGCAGATCTCGCGCGCGCCGCCCGTGGCGTACTTGCTTTCGTAATCGAAAAAATCCCCGGCTACGGGCTCAATGAGAATGGGCGGCAGGGCCTCCTCGCCCAGGATGCCGCAGGTCACCTCGCGGCCCTTGAGTTCCGGCTCGATGAGAGCCTCGTCCCCGGCGGCGAAGATTTCGGCCAGCACCTTGTCCAATTCCGCGCGGTCACGCGCCCGGCCCAGGCGCAGAGAGGACCCGCCGGTATTGCTTTTGACGAAAAGCGGATAGGGCAGACGCGGCTGCCAGTCCGCGGGCGGAGGACAGGGCAAAAATTCCCAGTCCGCCGTGGGCAGGCCCGCATGCCGGAAAAGCTGTTTGGCCGCGGCCTTGTTCAGGGCCAGAAAAGACCCCGCCGGGCCCGCGCCCTGGTAAGGACAGCCCACCCGGTCCAGCATGGCCTGCACCAAGCCGTCCTCGCCCGGCGCGCCGTGCAGGTTGATAAGGGCGAAGTCATGCTCCCTGGCCTGGGGCAGAAGCTGGTCGAACTCCGTCAGCAGATCGAAAAAGGTCACGCTGTGACCCAGCGCCCGCAGGGCTTCCGCCATGCCGCGCGCGCCGTTCAGCGAGACTTCGCGTTCACTGGACCAGCCGCCCGCAATCAAAAGAATCTTCATGCAACGTCCATCCTAACTGCGCCGACAAGGCGCGCTCAATGGTTTTTCCCTGTTCATAGGAACCCCGGATGCCCTCGCGCGCGGCCTCGGTACGGCCGTAGCGCGTCAGCAGATCCTCATAGCGTTCCTCAAGCGGCACGCAGGCGTCGTGCCTGACCCGCTTGTCGGCATAAATCACAAAAAACGGCAGCGCGCAGATGCCCGCCCCTTCCGGCAGAGGCCAGGGCCAGTGCACATGCAGCATGACGCCTTGAGCCAGCGTGTAGTTACGGGTTTCGGCCACCGCCCACGCGCCGCCCAGCAGGGCGTGGCTGCCGCCGTGACGCAGGCAGTAGGTTTTGGCGATGTCGTGCAGCAGGGCGCTGGCGCGCACCTCCGGCACATTGACCGCAAAGCCCTTTTCCACCGCGCGCCGGGCCAAAGCCGTGGCAATATGGGCCACCAGACGAGAATGGCGCTGCACATTGGGCAGCATGGCATACTTGCGCCAGAGGGCGAAACAAGCCTCGTCATCCGGAGAAGGCGGCGAAGGCGCGGAGGCGGCCGTCCTCAAACCCGGAAGTTCCGGCAGGCCGGACAGAGGGTGGCGGAATGGTTTCGCCGCGCCGGGCGCGGGGTCAAAACTGCTCATCCTGCAAGTATGCCACCGGCGGAGTGGGATGGCAAGACGCCCGCAATGCCGCCAGGGTCATTCCATTCTCCGTCCGTAGGCAGAATTATTCTGATCTCTACTAAGTTATCTTTCAAAGGGAATTGTTCTATGGGCTTATCATATCGATGAGGTATTTCGAACCCTGCGGGCGCAGTGCCTTTGCGCCTCCTGGCGTTTTGGCCGCCTATCGTTGCTGTCTTCATCCGTAAGGCGGCCTTGCCGCCAACGGCTGAAGCCCGGCGCGGACAGGGACCGGGGGGCAGAATAAAACAACTGACGGAGAACAGAATGCCCCTGCACCCTGGTCTGCCCCCATCAGGGTTCCAAAGTTTGAGCCTAGAGGGGCTTTTTTACTTTGTCTACCTTGATGGGGGCAGACCACCCCCGCTGTTGCCGTTTCAAGGAATCGCGCAAAAACAAAACAGCGGACCGGCCTTCAAAGGCTGATCCGCTGTTGATGACTGTTTTACGCCCACTCCCCTGGCCGCCCCGGACGCCGGATGGCGCCGGAGTCCGGAGCGGCGGCAACGGGAAGTGAACCGGGCGCCGGCTACGACACGAACCGGCGCGCGTCGCCGCTGCATCCCCACAGGCGGTCGGAATCAGGCATAATTCCGCAAGGGATGGCCCTGTTGACGGAAAGGGCCGCGACGAGCAGAACGCGTGCTGCGCTCTAAGCACTCTTATCGGCCCGCCGCGCGAAGACTTGAGAGGAAACTCCGGCCCGTGGGGACATTCCCGCAAAAAAACCCGCTCGTTCAGCCGCGTGCGGCCTGCTCCCGCAGCTTGTAGTGCAGCAGCTTGCCGGTGGCGGTATGCGGCAGCTCCTTCACCAGGGTATAGAACCTGGGCCGTTTGTACGGAGGCAGCATGGGATGGCGCGCGCAGTGGGCTTTCAGCTCCTCCACGCTCAGGCTTTCATCCGCCGGGAGCACATAGGCGGCCACGCACTGGCCGTGCAGACGGTCCGCCACGCCGATGACCGCGCTTTCCGCCACCTTCGGATGCTCGTTGAGCACGGCCTCGATCTGGGTGGGATAGATGTTTTCACCGGCGCAGATGATCATGTCGTCCTTGCGGCTCACTATGGTGACGCATTCATTTTCATCCCAGGTGCCCAGATCGCCGGTGTAATGGTAGCCCTTGTAAAACTTCCGCGCGCTCATTTCCGGATTGTTCACATAGCAGCAGGCGGACTTGGCCGGGGATTTGATGATGATTTCGCCCACCTCGGCATTGTCCTTGGCCGCCAGTTCCGTGGGCTCGGCGTGGCCGTCCTCCTTGAGCCGGATCACGCGCACATCGTCGTCCGTGCAGGCCTGCCCGGCACTACCCGCCATTTCCGGCAGATTGTAGGGGCGCAGAAAAGTATTCCAGAAGGTTTCCGTGGTGCCGTAGCCGTTAAAGATATTGGGCGTGAACAGCTCCCGGTATTTTTCGCAGGCGCTTTTCTCAAAGGGACTGCCCATGGTCACGATGCCGCGCAGGGCACTGAGGTCCGCCGGGGCGCGCTCCTGGGCCCGCGCCAGCAGGGCGATAATGGAGGGCACGCCGATCAGGAAGGTGACCTGATGTTCCTGGGCAAAGGCCAGGCAGCGACGGGGATTGAATTCACGCAGGATGACGACTTCGCCCCCGGCGTAAAGCGTGGGCGTGAGGCCGCCGGAATGCAGGCCGCCGCGGTGGAACCAGGGCGTCATGTTCATGGTCCGGTCCGTGGCGTTGAGCGGAAAGTGCATCATCACGTCGTGGGCGGAAAGCACTTCATTGATGTTGTTGATGGGCACGGCCTTGGCCCGGTTGGTGGTGCCGGAAGTATAGAGGCGCGCCGTTTCGTCGTAGATGTGCGGCCTATCAGGGCGGACAGGGTCGCTCCCCGGCCTGCCCGCCACGTATTCCCCGTACGGCGTATCGCCGGGCCGGGCGGGAGCCCCCTCCCCTACCGCCACCACGCGGCGCGGCTTGTGACGGGCAAAGTCCAGGGCTTGGCGCGCCGTTTCCGAGAATTCCAGGTCATAAACAAAAATTTCGGGCGTGCTGTCGTCGATGATCAGGGCCAGTTCGCCCGGCGCCAGGCGGTAGTTGACCGGGCAGCTGACGGCCCCGGTCTTGTGCCCGGCCAGATAGCAGAAGGCGAATTCCGGGCTGTTCAGCAGCATATACATGATCACGCTGTTTCCGCCCACGCCGTCGGCCGTCAGGGCATGGGCCAGACGGTTGGCGTCGGCATTGAGAGCCCGGTAGGTCCAGCGCCGTCCGCTGGCCGGGCAGTGCAGGGCCGGACGCTCCGCAAAGCGGCCCACATTGCGCAGAAAACCGTTCAGCCAAGTGAATTCATGCTCGAAGGTGTCCCTGAACATGGCGACATCGTAGGTAAAAGCCACAATATGTCTCCTATGACGGATAGCGGGATACGATAATGCTGGAATTCTGGCCGCCGAAGCCCAGCGAGTTGGACATGGCCGCGCGCACCACAGCGGGACGCGCCGTATTGGGCACATAGTCCAGATCACAGAGCGGGTCCGGAGTGGAATAGTTCAACGTGGGCGGCAAAACGCCCTCGCGGATGACCTGAATGCAGGCAATGACCTCGGTGAGGCCGCCCGCGCCCATCAGATGTCCGGTGGCCCCTTTGGTGGAGCTGGCAGGCGGCGCGACGGCCGCGCCGCCGAACACGTTTTTGATGGCTAGGGTTTCGGCCCGGTCGCCCAGCAGGGTGGACGTGCCGTGGGCGTTGATATAGCCGATGTCCGCCGGACGGAGTCCGGCCCGGCGCAACGCGGCGCGCATACAGGCAGCCGCGCCCGTTCCCCGTGGTTCCGGCGCGGTGATGTGATGGCCGTCGATGGTATTGCCCCAACCCGCCAGCACGGCTTTGACCTCCGCCCCGCGCGCCAGGGCATGGGCTTCGGTTTCGAGCAGCAGAGCGCCGCCGCCTTCGCCGATGACAAAGCCGTCCCGGCTCAGATCAAAAGGGCGGCAGGCCGTGCGCGGCTCGTCGTTGCGGCGCGAAAGGGCCTTGGCCTGCGTCAGGCTGGAAACCACGATGGGGCATAAAATACTTTCGCCGCCCATGGCGAGAACAGCGTCGGCCTCGCCGGAGAGCAGCAGCATGGCCGCGGTCATCAGGGCGTCGCCTCCGGCTGAGCAGGCGGTGTTCAGGGTCAGGCTGGGCCCGCGCAGACCGTGGGCAATGGCAACCTGGGCCGCGGCCACGTTGCCGATGACCATGGGCACGAAATGGGGGCTGACCTTGCCCGTGCGGCTGGCCTGAAAAGCGTCCTGGGTGCGCGCCACCGTGGTGACGCCGTCCATGGCCGTGCCCATGACCACGCCCACGCGTTCCGGCTCGGCGGCCACAGCCGCCATATCCAGGCCGCTGTCGCGCAGGGCCTCTTCCGCGGCCGCAAAAGCGTACTGCATGAAGGCCGAAGTGGTCCGGGCCACAGCATGGGGCAGCATTGCCGCCGGGTCGAAATCCCGGACTTCGGCGGCAATGCGCACGGCCATGTCCGAGGCGTCGAAGCGCGTAATGGGGCCGACGCCGCACGCGCCGTTGACAAGATTTTTCCAGTAGGCGGGTACGCCGATGCCGATGGGAGTGACCGCGCCCATGCCGGTGATCACCAGCGCCGTGTCTTTCATACGACTACCTTTTGGCCGCCGCGCCCTGGGATGCCGGAGGTTGCGCCACCAGATCGCTCAAGGCCAGGATAGTATTGGCATAGGTCCGCGAGTGATTGTAGGCCATCAGCAATGTATGCTGACGGGCGCGTGAGATCCCCGGCTTCCAACCATGCTTGGCCAGATAATTGGACAGGCTGGCCACCGCGTCCGGCACGCTGAACAGATCCACCTTGCCGTCGCCGTCGCCGTCCGCGCCGTAGACCGCGATATTGGACGGCATGAATTGGCAGAGCCCCACGGCCCCGTAAATGGAGCTGGGCAGGGCGCGCGGGTCGGCATTGTCGTGCAGCAGATGGGCCACCAGCGCGCGTACTTCCTTGTAGGCCCAGTCCGCGCGCTTGGGCATGGTTTCGGCGAACCAGTCCAGATGCCGCTCATAGCCGGGCAGGCGCGGCAACCAGTCGCTGATATCCTGCGGCTGGCGGCTCACGGCCATGCTGGCCAAGGTATAGAAGGCGTTTTCCGGCACGTCGGCCAGCACTTTGCCCAGGCGCGTCTCCACAAACAGCAGGGACACGGCAATGGCGGGCGGCACGCCGTAGCGGGCTTCCGCCAGGGCGAAGGCCTGGGGGTTGGCTGCGATGAACTCGCGGCAGAGCCGGGCGTTTTTCTCCGTGACCACGCCCTTGTAATAGAGCGGCGCGGGTTTGCCCGAGGGCGGTTTGGGGAAAAAGCGCCGCATATACAGCTCGCGCATTTTCCGGCCCATGGGCGACTGGCTGGGCGTGGCCGCCAGGGTGGACAGCAACGCGTCCACCCTGGGCCCGGCCAGGCCGTCAGCGGCCAGACGTTCGGCCAAGGGCCGCCATGCCGGGGCCACGGCCCCGTTTCCGGCGACATTCCCGGCCAAATTTCCGGCCTGGCCGGCGGGCGCGGCGACCGCAGGGGCCACCGGCGGAACCGGTTCCGGAGCAACGGGCGCGGAGCCCGCGGAAGGTTGAGAGGGTGAGGAAGAAAGAGTGGCGGGATTGTCCGCCGTCGGGGACGGCAGATCCCGTTCCGTCAGAGTGTCGCTCGTCGCGCCTGCGGCGGGCGGCGTGGAAGCCGTGTGTATGCCGCCGCAGGCGGCGAGCAGAAAGCAAAGGATCAGCAGAAAACAGCGCGGGCCAGCCGCCCGGCGAAAACGCGCGCGCTGACGCCGCAGCTGCCGTGGAGACATGGCTACAACTCCTGCAGAATCCAGACCACCTTCCCCAGCAGGCGCTTGACCAGCAGATCGGGCGTCAGCGATATTTCGGGGAAATCCGGCGACTCCGAGCGCAGCAGGTAGCCGTCCTGCTCTCCGTTGAGGAAGACGCGGCGCAGCATCAGCCCTTCATTGGGGGCGAACAGGGCGTATATCTGGCCGGACACCACATTGTTGTCCAGCGTGTCCACCCCCAGATGCGCGCCGGGCAGGATGAGCGGGCTCATGTTGGCCCCGCGCATGCGCAGTACCAGCAGGCCCTCGCGGCTCAGCGAAAGGGGCAGCGAAATTTTACCCGCCGGCGTCAGTTCGGGCCGGGGCTTTTTATCGCTGTAGGCACAGTGCATGTCATATTCCGTGCACACGGAATTTTTGGCCAGGGCATCGCCGTAATGGGCCGCGTTTTCGGCCAGAGAGGCCGGCGCGTCCTGCGGCATGTAGCCCTGCTCGGTACGCAGGTACATGGGCCCGACCCCTTGCTTGAGCCAGTCGGGGTTGAGTCCGTATTTCTCAAAGAGCTTCATATACCAGTCGCCCGGCACGGAATTGCGCCGTTTGGCGTCTGAGATGCTCGACTGGCGGATATCCAGCACTTCAGCCAACTCCACCTGGGTGCGGCTGCTGGTCGCCAGTTTGATGCGTTCATATATTTCCGCAAAGACAGGCATGGGATACTCCATAACGCGCAGAAAACGCGTCATCAGTGTTGCAGATTGAGCAGCGGCGCTTCGTTGGTCAGCACCATCTTGCTGTTGTCCTTAAAGGACTTGCGCATAGCCTCCAGCCAACGCTGGTAGGCATAAAATTCCGGAGACTTGCTGTAGGCCTCGGCATAGGCGGCCGCAGCCTGGGCATCGCCCTTGCCGCGTTCCATCTGGGCCTCGCGGGCGGCTTCAGCCAGAATCAGGGCGCGCTGGCGGTCGGCGTCGGAACGGATGCGCGTGGATTCCTCCTCGCCCTCCGACCGGTATTGCTTGGCCTGGCGTTCGCGCTCGGCGCGCATGCGGCCGAAAATGGCCCGCTGGTTTTCGGCCGGAAGGTCCGTGCGCTTGATGCGCACGTCCAGCACTTCCACGCCGAAGGGTTTCATCAGTTCCGAGACCTTGTCGGTCACTTCCTTCATAATGGCCGCGCGGTGCGAGGAGACGACCTCGGTAAGGGTGTACGCGCCCACCAGAGCCCGTAACTGGGAGTAAACCACGTCGTCCAGACGGGCCTGCGCTCCCGGGATACTGCGCATGGTGCGGTAGAACTGGAGAGGGTCAATAATCTTCCAGCGGGCGTAGTTGTCCAGCACAATGGCCTTCTTGTCCACGGTGAAGGCCTCGCGCGAGCGTGCTTCATAATCCAGCACGCGGGAGTCGAAATAGACCACGTTCTGAATGAAAGGCAGTTTGAAATGCAGGCCCGGCCCGTACACTTCCGGAAGCGGCTCGCCCAGTTGAAGAACCAGGGCTTTCTGGGTCTGATGCACGGTGAAGAAGCACTGACTCGCCAGAGCCAGGACCGCAAGGGCCACGATAACCAGAAGCAGCGGATTCTTGCGCATTACTTTTTCTCCACGGCCTGCGGGGCCTTGGGGGTCTGGGGGGCGCTCAGGCTGGGCAGGGGCAGATAGGGCAGCGCGCGGGCCGCGGCAGCGCCGTCCATAAGCACCTTTTCTCCGGCGCCGGCCAGAATGTCTTCCATGGTTTCGTAATACAGCCGCTGCTTGGTGACCTTGGGAGCTTTTTCGTATTCCACGCGCAAGGCGTCGAAACGCGAGGCGTCGCCCTCGGCGTTACGCACGCGGGTGGCGCTGTAGGCCTCGGCCTGATTGCGCATGGCCGCGGCCTGGCCGCGCGCCTTGGGCAGAAGTTCGTTGCGGTAGGCTTCGGCCTCATTGATGATCCGGCTCTTGTCCTCACGGGCGCTGGCCACATCCTTGAAGGCTTCGATGACATCCTGCGGCGGATGCACATCCTGCAACTGCACCGCGATGACATGGATGCCCGCGCCGTAGCGGTTGAGAATCTGCTGCAGAAGCTGGGTGGCCTCGCTCTGGATCTTCAACTTGCCGTCGGTGATGGCCGAGTCGATCTGGCTGTTGCCGATGACCTCGCGCATGGCCGCCTCGGCCGCGTTGCGCACCAGCGCAGCGGGCGCGCTGACGTTGAAGAGGTACTGCACGGGATCGCTGATCTTGTACTGCACGCTGAACTGCACATTGACGATATTTTCATCGCCCGTGAGCATGGAGGCTTCCTCGGGGATGGTCCGCACCTGTCCCTGCTGGAAGGTAGCGGACTGGCCCACGGAGCGGAAGCCCACTTCGCTGCGCAGCACCTGGGTGACCTGCGGCTTGTAGACCGTTTCAATGGGCACGGGCCAGGCATAATGCGGGCCGGGACCTTCCGTGCGTTCGTACTTGCCGAAACGCAGCACCACGCCCTGCTCGTCGGGGTTGATGATATAAATGCCCGACAACAGCCAGAGCCCCACCACGGCCAGCAGCACCAGCAGCACCGCGCGTCCGTTGGGCACGCGCATCTGGGAAAGGCGCTTGAGCGGATTCGCATCCGGCCCGCTGCCCCTCTTGTTGAAGGGGGTACGCCGGGCGCGAGGCTCGTCGCGCTCGGTTTCGTCGTGATCCTGGTCCTGAGGAGGCCTAGGGGGAGAATTCTGCCCCTGCTGTCGCTGCCGCTTTTCTTGTAGTTTATCCCAATCCCAATTCATGGTAGAGGCAATACCTTCGCTTCAGAGGTGCGGGGCGCCCATAACAGTCCGCAGCGCCCACAACGTGAGGAGTAGTGTTTATAAATAGGACACGAATCCGCCTTGGTCAAGGCGAAGAGAGGCATGTCAATAAGAAGAGCCGCATGAAAAAGGGCTGCATGGAGCGCCTTTTTTGCGGCCAAGAGAGAAATGGAGCCCCACAAGCGGCCTGGGACGTCGCAACAGAGGCGGCCTACCGCGCCGCCTCCGCAGCCTGCGCGTCGGTGTCGGCACAAGGGCTGCGCAGGGACCTGCCGGCCAGGGGCACCACCCGCACCACCCGTACCACATCGGCCTGCACCGCAAAATTGGGTACGTAATCAGCCAGATTCTGGCGCGGCGTCAGCGAGTTTCCGTCCTGCCAGAGCATGGCGGCGAAAAAACACGCGCAGCCCAGCAGGGCGGCGCTCAACAGGGCGTACGGCGCATTGTTTCTTCCGTTGCTTCTGATCATTGCTTGCTCCTCAATATTTCGCGGCAGATTTTTCCCTGCCGCCCTTCCATGGAGAAACAAGCAATATTGATGCCAGACGGGATTTTCCGGGCAAAAAAATTCTTCGCTCTATCGTTCTCTATAGTTAATGTTACGGCCCCAGGTTTAAAATCGGCGCCGCCTCCACAGGGCACGGGAGACAGCTGAAAAAAACGCCGGAACGCATCAAGCCCGCCGGAAGGCCGCACATTGTCGGCGTTCCCGGCGGGCTTGATGCGCTCGCGGTTGAAGGCCCGGCTGAAAACCGGCCGACGCCCGCTGGAGCAGATCGACTTTGAAATGCTCTAAACTTCGCTGATAATGGGCACCACCACCGGGTCGCGTTCCAGCACGCGGCGGAAGAAACGCCGCAGGGAGGAGCGGATGCCCTCCTGCATGCGGGTGAGCTGGCCGGGCCGGGCCGCCTCGATCTCATCCAGCACCAGGCATTTGGCGTCTTCCAGCAAATGGCTGTATTGCTGCTCGAAGACAAAGCCCTTGGAAATCATTTCCGGCCCGTGCAGCACGCTGCCCGTCTCCGAATCCACAACCAGCACCACGATGACCATGCCCTCATCGCCCAGAATGCGCCGCTCCTTGAGCACGGCGGAACCCACGTCGCCCACGCCCTTGCCGTCCACCAGGGTGCACTCCACGGGCACGCGGTCCTCCAGGCGGAAGGAATCCGGCAGAATGCTTAGGGGCTGGCCGTCCTCCAGCAGGATGATCTTTTCCGGGTCCACGCCGCAGCTTTCGGCCAGACGGCCGTGCTTGACCAGATGCTGGTATTCGCCGTGCACCGGCACAAAAAGCTCGGGCCGCACGGCCAGCAACATTTCGCGCAATTCCTCGCTGTGGGCATGGCCCGAGGCGTGGATGGCATGCACGCTCTCATAGAGCACTTCCGCGCCCAGGCGATACATTTCATTGATCAGGCGGGAAATGGCCTTGGCATTGCCCGGAATCATGCGCGAACTCATGACCACGGTGTCGCCCTCGCGGATGCAGAGCTGGCGGTGGCCGCCCAGCACCATGCGCGACAGGGCCGACAACGGCTCGCCCTGCGCGCCGGTGACCACCAGCACCAGTTGCTCGTCCGGCAGATCCGGCACGCCGTTGTGGGCGTTGAAAAAGGAGGGCGGCAGCTTGGCGAAGCCCAGATCCCGCGCCATTTCAATATTGTTCGCCAGGGACTTGCCGCTGATGACCACCGTGCGCCCGCGCTCCCTGGCAAGGTCGAAGACTTCCTGGATGCGCTGGATATGGCTGGAAAAAAGCGTGATGACAATGCGGCCCTTGGCCGAATCAAAGACCTTGCCCAGAGAGTCCTTGACCTCCCGCTCGGTGAGAGAACGCCCCTCGCGCATGACGTTGGTGGAGTCCGAAAGCAGCAGGCGCGCGCCTTCCGGACCGGCGAACTCCCGGAAAAGACGCAAGTCCGTGCCCGAGCCGCCCAGGGGGTGGGGGTCGAGCTTGAAGTCGCCGCTGTGCACCACCCGGCCCACGGGGGTTTCCACGCCCAGGCCGAAACCTTCGGGGATGGAGTGACAGACCGGAAAGAAATGAAAGGTCAGGTCGCCTAGGGGTAGCGTGGTACCGGCGTCCACCGGGCAGAGCTCCACCCAGTCCAGGATTTCATGTTCGCGCAGCTTGTGCTCCACCAGGGCCAGGGTGAAGCGCGAGCCGTAAATGCGCGTGCCTTTGAGTTCCCGCACCAGCCAGGGCAGCGCGCCGATGTGGTCCTCATGCCCGTGGGTCAGCACGATGCCCAGCAGCTTGTCCTTGACGGCGCTCACCGCGCCGAAATGCGGAATGACCACGTCCACGCCCAGATGGGCGTCGTCCGGAAACATCAGCCCGCAGTCCACCATGACCACGCCGCCCTCTGTTTCCCAGAGCTGGCAGTTGAGGCCGATTTCGCCGAGTCCCCCCAGGGGGGTAATGGAAAGGTAAGGTTCGTTCATGCCTGCCGTCGTATGTTGATTTTCGTCATAACAATATCGTGCACTTACAGACGGAATGGCTTCCAGGAAGCCGTCCGCGTTCATTAAATATGCCGGAAAACGCTTCCGGCGCAAACAAGGACCGAGCTTTGCCGTCGGCGATGCGTTCCGGAGCCCGCCGCAACAGGGCGCGCTCCACAGGAATCAGCGCTGCATCAGATCGGGATGAAATTCACCCATGGCCACGTAAATCTGGGCCAGGGCCGTGAGATAATCGGCCTTGGCGCTGGTCAGCGAAGCCTGGGCCGTGGTCAGTTTGGAAGAGGCGTCCAGCACGTCGAAGTTGGTGCCCACCTGCTCCTGGTAGCGGGCCAGGGCCACATTATAGGCTTCCGTGGCCTGCTCCACGCCCTTTTCCGCCACGGAAATACGCTTTTCCGCCTCATGCACGGCCAGCAGCTTGGATTTGATGTCGTAGCCCACCTGGAGCTTCAGGTCTTCCTCTTCGTAACGCATCTTGGTCACCAGCCAGCCCGCCTGCTTGTCGGCATAATAGGTGGTGCCCCACTGAAAGACATTCCAAGTGGCGCGGGCTCCCACCTCCCAGGTGGTGCCGCGCGAGCTCCGGTCGCCCGAGCGTTGCAGATCCGGGGTATTGCCGGTCTGATTGATGTTGTAATAGGCCTCTACCTGCGGGTAGTAATCGCTCTGGGCCACGCGCTGGTCCTTGCCCGCGATTTCCACGGACTTGGCCGCCATATACAGATCCGGCCGCTGGCGGTAGGCGGCCTCCAGACATTGTTCCAGCGAACGCCGGAAAGGCACATGGACCAGCTTGCCCGTATACGCGGCCCTGGCGGTGGCGGGCAGGCCCAGCAGGGTATTGAGCTTGGCGAGATAGGTGTCGCGGTTGTTTTCCACCTGGATCAGCTGGTTTTCCGCCTGGCTCACATTGACCTCGGCCTGGAGCACATCCAAGCGCGGGCGCAGGCCCACGTCATAGAAAGCCTTGGTAATGCGCAACTGGTCGCGCAGCCGGGCCAGGGAATCCCGCTCGCTGCGCACGTTTTCCTCGGCGCGCAGATAATCGAGAAAATAGGTCTGGACCTGTTCGGTCATGTCCAGCTCGGCCTTGCGCAGGGAGGCCTTGTCGCTGTCGGACTGGAGGGCGGCTTTCTGATAGGTGGCCAACAGCCTGAACCCCTGAAAGACCGGCTGGGAAACTTCCACGGCCCAGGAATAGGTGCCCAGTTCCGGCGGGCGCGAGCTGGCGGGCGAACTTTTCCTTTCCTGTTTGACCGCCGTGTAGCTCATGCCGAGTTTGGGACCAAAGGCCCCGCGCGCCGACTTGCGCCCCTCTTCCGAAGAGCGGCTCTGGGATTCCTGCGACCCCAGGCTGGGATTGAACTTCAAGGCCCGCTGCACGGCCTCGGGCATGCTGACGGCATCCGGCAGGCCCAGATGCGCGTCCTTGCCGTCCGGGGAACGCTGCCCCGTGTAGAGCGGCGCGGGTGGGGACTTCATGGCTCCGGCCCTGGACGCGGGCTGAGCCTCGGCCACGGGCGGATCGGCAAAAAAGAGGGCAACGCAGCCCAGCCACAGCCCGGCCAGCAGGCAGAGCGCGGGAGCGCGGCGGAAAAAGACGATTATGCGCATGGCCCCTAGCATACACGTACAGACGCGGCATTGGCAACACAGACTTTATCCCGGGCCAGGGCAATCGAATGAATAGGATGAACGTTGTATCCAAAGCGAAAGAGAAAAATACTCTTACGGCAGCCCTCCTGTAACTTTGCGGTTATTTTGCGAAATCCGCCTTTTCCGCGCGGGTGGCGTTATCGGCGCGTTTTTGATGCTCACATATCCGGAGATGAGGCATGCATTCAATTGCCCGGCAGACTGAACCCGCCCGGCGGTGACGTCCGCGCTCGGAACGGGCGGTGCGGCGCTTTCCGCCTTGACGGGGCCGTGAATTCGTTTTTATTATCTAAAGATACACCAGCAACAGGACAATAGCCGTTATGGATGCAACCGCCGCGCGGTCCATTGATGCCGTCCGCCGTTTTTTCAGGGCCTACCTGCAGGAAAGAGACCCTGAAGAGGCGGCGCACTGTCTTTGTGAGGATGTGCGTTGGATCGGCATCGGCGCATCGGGAACCATTGGGCAGGGCCCGGAGACATTCCGCGCCTCGTTGCGCGAGGAATTCCTGGCGGCCCCCGGCCCCCGGAAATATGAACTGTGCGATCCGCGCGCGTTTGCCTGCGGCGAAAACTGCGCCTGCGTGGACGGCGTCCTGCGACTGCCCGCAACCCTGCCCGGCGGCGAAGCCGCGCGCCTGGAAATGCGCTTTTCCGCCGTCTGCCGCTGCCGGGGAGAGGACTGCCTGATCCGGGCCATCCACGTTTCCGCGCCCGTCGAACACCGGAACGAGGGCGGATTTTTTCCGGCCAGTCTCGGCGAAACCACCACCGCCGGGATGTCCTTCCGCTCCAAGGAACAAGCCTTTGAACTGCTCAAGAACAGCATCCCCGGCGGCCTTATCGGCGGCTTCATGGAGCCGGGCTTTCCTCTCTATTTCGTCAACGACAACCTGATCCGCCACCTGGATTACGACTCTTACGAGGAATTCGCCGCTGATATCCAGGGGATGGTCGGCAACGGCATCCACCCCGAGGACCGCGAGCACGTCAACCGGGTGGTGTCGGAATCCCTGGCGGTTTCCGACCACTACGAAGTCGTCTACCGCATGCTCGCCAAGGGCGGCTCATTCATCTGGGTGCTGGACCGGGGCTGCCTGACCACGGACCGGGGGCGCAAGGTTATTGTCAGCATCGTCATCGACATCACCCAGCAACGCCGGCTTCAGGAGCGGCTCCAACGGGGCATGGCCTCGCTGGAGCGCAAAAACGCCGAGCTCGGAGCTTTTTACCAGGTGGTGGTCAGCGGCATCGCCAAAATCCTGGACGACCCCGGCTATACCCTGCTCTATGCCAACGATCAATTTTTCGACAATCTCGGCTACACGCGGGAGGAAATCCTCTCCCTCTTCAACAACGAATCATTGCGCATCATGCACCCCGCCGACGCGGCGGCCACGGATAAAAGCATCCGTGAACTCAAGGAGCAAGGGCGCTTTTCCGTCAAATGCCGCTTCGTCAAAAAAAACGGCGAGAGCGTGCGCATCCGTCTGGACGGCTGCCAGACCAGCGAAAGCCACGACGGCTACAACGTCATTTACTGCTTCTATACGGATATTGAGGAGCAGGAGCGCCGCGACGCCGTCTACCAGCGCCAGCAGCACTTCATGTCCCTGATCAGTTCGAGCATCGCGGGCGGCTCCTTCATCACCCGCGCCGAGGCCGGGCGGCCGCTGGCCTATGTCAGCGACAGCCTGCTCTCCCTGCTCGGCTACACCCGCAAGGAGTTTGAAAGTGCCTGCGGCGGCAGGCTGGCCGGCATCATCCACCCCGAGGACCGAGGGCGCGTCACGGCGGCTTGCGCGGACCCGCAGCGCGACTATTACGAAGAGGAATACCGGATCAGAAAAGCCGACGGCAATCTGATCTGGGCTCTGGAAAAAGGCCGCCTGGCCACGGACGAGGACGGCGAACGGATCTATATCTGCATCCTGCTGGACATCACCGACAGGAAACTCCGCCACGACGAGCTGGTGCAGCGCACCCGCCAGGACCCGCTCACCGGTCTGTACAATCACGACTACGCCCGGCAATACATCCAGACCTATCTCGACATCCACCAGCACGGGCACGCCTCGGCCCTGCTGCTCTTCGACCTGGACAATTTCAAACGCGTCAATGACCGGCACGGACACCTGGAAGGCGACGCCGCGCTGGCCCGCTTCGCGGAAATACTAAAAAAACAGTTTCGCAGCCGGGATTTTCTGGCCCGCACCGGCGGCGACGAATTCATCGCCTTTCTGCAGGACATTCCCTCCGAGCAGGAAGCCGGGGCCATGGCGGACGGCGTGGCACGGAGCATGCGCGACTCGCTCGGCAGGGAATACGCGGACTGTGGTCTTGCCCTCAGCGTCGGCATGGCCTTCGCCACCGAGCGGACCTCCTACAATCTGCTCTTTCACGCCGCCGACGAAGCCATGTACCGGATGAAAGGCAAGGGACGCGACGAACGGGCATTTGTTCTGGACCGGGCGGAACGGGAGTTCGAGCGTCATCTGCTCTTCAAGCACGCCTTCGGCATCATTCTGCGCATTGATCTCGACAGCGGGCAATACCACATCCGCTATGGCGCGCATGCGGTCAGCTCCCGGCTTCCCTCGGCAGGCCCCTATGAGCAAGTGCTGAGCGACGCCCTGCTCCATCCGGTTCTGCCCGAAGACAAAACCATGCTGCGGGAAAAGCTGGGGCTGGCGCAGCTCCGCGCGGCCTGCGCGCGCGGCGAGGAGGTCCTGTCCCGCGAATACCGCGTTCGCCGAACGTCCGGCGAAATCCTGTGGATAGAATCCCGCTTCCATTTCCTGCGCAACGAGGGCCTGAACCTGGCCTACAACGTCATTTCCGACATCACCGAAAGCAGAAGGCAGCGCGAGCAGATCCGCATCGCGGAAATCTACACCTTCACCCTTCAGGATACCTCGGACGAAATTTACGAACTGGACATGGAGCGCGGGCGTTATCGGACCATCCGCGGTTCGGGCGACGAGTTTCTGCCCCTGCCTCCGGAAGGAACAGTGGACGAGCTCCAGCACGCCGTCCGCGACGGCATGATCCACCCCGACGACCGGGAACGCTTCGACCGCTTCCATTACCGGGCGCGCGAGGCCGGAAACGGCAAGCCCAGCCGTGATGAATTCCGCTGTCTCTGGCAGGACGGCGCATATCACTGGGTTTCCATCAGCGTTCTGCCCGTCAGCGCCACCGGCAAGGCCTTCCTTGTCTGCGTCATGGGCATTGACGAGCGTAAACGGCTGGAAACTTTTTCCAGCGAAAACGAGCAACTGCGGCAAAACAAATTGGAGGACGAACGCTACCGCATTATTGTGGAACAGAGTCGCGGCATTGTGCTGGATCTCGATCTGGAGCGGGGCGTCTACTATGCGCCCGGCCTTGAAAAGCGGTTCGTCTGCGATCCCATTGCGCAGGAAGGCCCCATGGGCATGCTGCGCTCACTGGAGATCCATCCGGACGACCGCCCCCTGCTGGATACCTTCCACCAAACTCTGCGCAGCAGATCATCGGAAGCGGAAACAACGCTGCGCCTCAAGCGGCGGGACGGAGCCTTCCTCTGGTGCCGCATTGCCGTCACCGTCCGCCGCGACGATGAAGACCGTCCGGTCCGCATTGTGGGCCTTATCACCGATGTGGACAGCGACGTGCGCACCATGCGCCAGTTCCGCTACCGGGCCGAACATGACCCGGTCACGGGCTACAGCAACCTGCCCGGATTCAAGCTGGACGCCACGCGCCTGCTCGCCGCGCGCACCGGGCGCAAATACGCCCTGTGGCACTGCGATTTCCGCAATTTCAAATATATCAATGACATGTACGGCTATGACGTGGGCAACCGGCTGCTCAAATACTGGGCCGACCTGCTGGCCGCCAGCTTCAGCCCGGAGGAGACCTTCGCGCGCTCCTCGGCGGACAATTTCGTGCTGCTCTGCACCTACCGGGATATTGCGGAAATAGAGACACGTTTCCACAACTCTGTGGAGCTGCTCGGGCATTTTGAAGAATTGGCCAGCAAACGCTTCCGCGTGGAACTGGTGGGCGGCTGTTACATGGTGGAAGACGACGACGCCCTCAGCCTCAACGATATGCTGGGCCGGGCCACCATGGCGCAAAAAAGCGTGAAACACCTTGGCGGCAGCCGTTATGCATTTTATTCCAAGGCCATGCGCGAAAAGGTCATTTATGAACAGGAAGTCGAAGCATCCATGGAAAAGGCCCTGCGCAACGGGGAATTCCACGCATGGCTGCAACCGCAGATCGACATCCACAACGGCAACCGTCTGATCGGCGCGGAGGTGCTGGCGCGCTGGCAGCGGCCGGGGCGGGGTTTCGTGCCGCCCTGCGACTTCATTCCTCTGTTCGAGCGCAACGGCTTCATTGTGGATCTGGACGCCTTCATGTTTGAACAGGCCTGCGCCTACCTTGCCTCGCGCCGTTCGCGCGGCCTGCCGCCGCTACGCCTGTCCGTGAACGTCTCACGCATGAGCCTGGGGCAAAAAAACTTTCTTGAGCGCTACACCGCCGTGCGGGAGCGCTACGCCATCTCCCCGGGCATGCTGGAACTGGAGTGCACCGAAAGCCTTGCGGTCAAGGATTTTCCCCTGTTCCGCGAAGTCATGACCCGGCTGCCCGGTTGCGGCTTCCGCCGGGCCATGGACGACTTCGGTACGGGCTATTCCTCCCTGAATCTGCTGAAAAACATCGACCTCGACGTGCTCAAGCTGGACATGGAGTTCTTCCGCAACACCGAGGGAACGTCCCGTGAGCGCGCCGTGGTCGAAAGCGTGGTCCGCATGGCCCACGCCTTGGACTTGACCACTGTGGCCGAGGGCATCGAGCTGCCCGAGCAGGTGGACTTTCTGCGGGCCATCGGTTGCGACGCCGTGCAGGGCTATGTTTTCTCCCGCCCCGTTCCTCTGGACGACTTTGAGGAACAAGAAAGCCGTTTCGCCGCGCCGTAAACGAGCATTTCAATCAACGTTGGGATGCTCGTTTACGGCGGGCAAAACCCGCCGACCCGCATTTCGCAGTTGAGGATTCGCAGAGGGGTTGACGCATGAAATGCGTCAACCCCTCTGACTTACTCACCCCGCTCACGCGCCGCGCGGCTTTTTACCGTATTTTACGGGCCGCTGGCGGCGCGGGCCGAAGTTCGGGGGCTTGCGCGGATGCGCGGCGCCCGTGCCGCTGTCGTCCACGACGGCGCTCACCCGCGTCCCGCAGATAAACACGCCGCGATTGAGCACCGCCAGCACATGCTCGGCCACTTCCTCGGCCACTTCCACCACGCTGTATTGCTGCCGGATGCCGATGGCGCCGATGTCGCGGCTTGATATGCCGGATTCTCCGGCAATGGCGCCCACCAGCTCGCGTGGGGAAACCTTGTGCGTATGCCCCACACTGACCCGCAGCTTGGTCATGGGCGCGCTGTTTTTCCGTCCGTGGGGATTCGGGCTGTCCCCGCCCCGGGCGTCCCGCGAAGGCGCGCCGTCCGGGGCGGAACGCCGGGGCGGTTCGGCAAAAACATCGGGCTCGCGGGACGCGTCCTGATTGCCGAAATCCCGCTGCATCAGGAGCTTGAGCAAAGCGGCGGCCATCTCGCGGCCGGTGACCCCGCCTTCCGGAAAACGCTCGGCCAGAAAATCTTCCACCAGCGCCAGCCAGCGTTCCGGCGTTCCGGCTTCAACAGTCTGGCGCACTTCCTCCAGCAGCCGGGAAGTGCGGATATTGTCCACGTCCCGCAGGGTCGGCAGGCGGCCCTGTTTGATGCGGGCCTTGGTGCAGCGGATGATGTCGCGCAGCTTATACTGTTCGCGCATGGTGACAAAAGTAAAGGCGCTGCCCACGCGGCCCGCCCGGCCGGTGCGCCCGACGCGGTGCACATATTTTTCCACGTCATGCGGCATATCGTAATTGATCACCGCATCCACATCATCCACGTCAATGCCGCGCGCCGCCACATCCGTGGCGACCAGAATCTCGAGGCCTTCCGTACGGAAGCGCTGCATCACCCGGTCCCGCTGGGCCTGGGCCAGATCACCGTGCAGACCGTCGGACTGGTAGCCCCGCTGCTGCAGGTGCGTGGTCACTTCATCAACGCCGCGCTTGGTGGAGCAGAACACCAGGGCCTTGCGGAATCCCTGCGAATCCAGGACCCGGCAGAGAGCGTCCATCTTCTGGTACGGCCGCACCTCGTAATAGGTCTGCTCAATGGCCGGAATGGTGAGCATTTTATGGGCAATGGTCAGCATTTCCGGCTCGCGCAGAAAGCGCTTGCTCAACTCCCGGATGGACGGCGGCATGGTGGCTGAAAACAAAATCCGCTGGCAGCCGTCCGGAGTTCGCTCCAGGATGGCTTCAATATCCTCGCGAAAGCCCATGTCCAGCATCTCATCGGCCTCGTCCAAAACCACGACGTCCACTTCGTCCAGGCGCAGCGTGCCGCGCTGCAAATGGTCGATGATCCGGCCCGGCGTTCCCACCACGACCTGCGCGCCTTTGGCCAAAGCCCGGAACTGCCGTTCAATGAGCTGGCCGCCGTACACGGGAAGAATCGTGACTCCTTTCTTCCGCGCGGCCAGCTTGCTCAGTTCCTCGGCCACCTGAATAGCCAGCTCGCGCGTGGGGCAAAGCACCAGGGCCTGAACGCCCTTTCCGGAAATGACTTTTTCCAGAATGGGCAGACCGAAAGCCGCTGTCTTGCCGGTGCCCGTCTGCGCCTGCCCGACCGCATCCCGCCCGGCCAGCAATGCCGGAACTGCCAATACCTGGATGGGAGAAGGCTCCTCAAAGCCCATATCCTTAACGGCGTCCAAAAGGTCTTGGGACAAACCCAGTTCTTCAAAAGATGCGGTCATACTTTTCCTGTGGATAAAAAATTCGTGTAATGAATAATCATAGCCCCATCCCGCCCGATGCACAATGAGCGCGAAAGCCCTGGTGCCTTTTGCACTTGCGGGCGATTCCGGAAACGGCGCCGCCCCCTACTCCACACTTGGAATATTTCCTTCCGGATTTGCAAATTTCTCATCTCAAACCGACCTCGTTCTAAAAATAATAATTAATAATTACAGTATATTGATATAAATAATCAGCATGGCATGCGGATTGCTGTTCCAGGGCATCACAACCGTGGAGCAGGCTATGTTTCTTCTGTTATTCCTTGTGGCGGTCCTTGTCGGAGGACTCATCGGCACCGTGGGCGTGGGCGGCATTCTGCTGATTCCGGCCCTCAACGTCCTGGCCGGACTTTCAACGCACACGGCCATGGGCACGGCCCTGTTCAGCTTCATCTTCACCGGCCTGCTGGGCACCTGGCTGTTCTGGCGGCACGGCAGCATCGACTGGCGCATCACCATTCCCGTCTGTCTGGGCGGCCTGCTCTGCGGCTATCCCGGCTCCCTTGCCAATGCGGCGGCTCCGGCCCGTCTGCTGGACCTGCTGCTCGGGGCCGTGATCATCTTCGCGGGCGTCTACGCCCTCTTCCCGGCCAGGGGCGGCCGTCTGGAATACCGGAGCGTGAACGGCGGGGGCGATCTCAAACAAAAGCTGTTCCTGCTGGCCATAGGCGGCGCGGTGGGCTTCGGTTCCGGCTTGACCGGCGTGGGCGGCCCGGTGCTTTCCGTGCCGCTCATGGTCATCATCGGCTTCTCACCCCTCACGGCCATCGCCACCAGCCAGGTCATCCAGATCACCGCCGCCCTGTCCGGCAGTGCGGGCAATCTGGCCCACGGCTTCATCGACACGGGCACAGCCCTCTGGGTCACGGCCGCCGAGCTGGTCGGCGTGATGGTCGGCGCGCGTCTGGCCCACAGCATTTCCCAGGCATCCCTCAAAAAAGTGGTTTCCGTGGTCTGTATTGTGGTGGGCGCGTTCATCGTCCTGCGCGCCCTTCAGCTCATTCCCGCATAACAACCGCATGAATGTGGTTGTTATGCGGCGGCAGCGGCGTGGACACGTCCGCCCGCTGCCGCCGAAATGCTTCGCATTCCAACGCGACATCCCTGTCGCGGATTCCGGTTCAGGAAAAAATTTCAGGCACTTTTCTCTGAAACCGGAAAAACACCCGCAAACGGCACAGGAGGAACTTCCATGCCCATTCGTCTCAAGGAACGCCCCATTTTCATGATCGGCGCCGAACGTTCCGGCACCACCCTGGTTATGGCCCTGCTGGGTTGCCATTCGCGCATCGCCGTGCCCGAAGTGGTCTGGTACTACCCGCGCTTCTATCCCTATCTGCACACCTACGGCGATCTCTCGCAGGAAAAAAATTTCCGCGTCCTGGCCGAGGAAATGGTCTTCGGCCTGAAAACCCCCTTCTGGGGCATGCGCGTCAATCCCCGCACCATCGTGGACGAAGTGCTGGAACTGGCCCCGGAACGCAGCTTCGCCGGACTCTACGCGGGCATGCACATGCGCTTCGCCCAGTATGTGAGCAAGCCGCGCTGGGGTGAAAAGACCCCGCACAATCTCTATTTTGTGGGCCCCATGCACCATGACTTTCCGGACGCGCAGTTTATTTATATTACGCGCGACGGCCGCGACGCCTGCGTGGACTACATGGAATCCTCCTTCGGGCCCACCAACATCTACTGCGCGGCCCAATCCTGGAAACGCTGCTGGAATGCGGTCAGGGAATGGCGCGAGCCGCTGCGGGACAAGGGCCTCTGGCTGGACGTGAAGTACGAGGAACTGGTGCGCGAACCGCAACGGGTCATGCGCGACGTCTGCGAATTCCTGGGCGAGGATTTCGAAGACGGCATGTTCGATTTCTACAAGACCGATCTTTGCAGGGCGCGCGGCGCTTCGCGCGACCACGCCCCGCTGGGCAAGCCCATCAGCGACAAGTACGTGGGCATCCACAAAGACCTGCTCTCCCCGCGTGACCGGCGCATTTTCGCCGCCGTGGCCGGCAAGGAGCTGGAGGAAGCCGGCTACAAAAACGACGTGGAGCCGGAAATGCCTTCCGAGCGGATGATCGAGAAATACCTCGAATTTGACGGCCGCATCCGCGCCGCCACCCTGGACGGCTTTGAAGGCCATATCGTTTTTGAAAGCTACAACGACTGGCTTATCGACCAACGCGAAGAACGCCGCAAAAAAGGCGTCTGGAATCCGGCTGACGCGCCCGTGGTATTTCCCGACGGAGATCCCGACGAGGAATACATCACGGGCCTGCGCGCCTCCACCCGCTGGAAAAAACACTTTTCCATCAAGCGGCGCTATGTGGGCGACGTGGTGCTGTAGCGGCCACGCCATATCCGTGCGGACCGCACGGGAAAACTCTCCCCGGCGGGCCGGACCCCGGCCCGCCGGAAAAGCCCCGGAGAAAGCTCATGTCCGACTCCCCTTCCGCGGCGCGCCGCGTTCTGCTTATCCTGAGCGGCCCGGCCCTTCTGCTGCTGGCCCTCTGTCTGCCCTGCTTCGGCCCGCTCAACGCCCGTTTCGGCTTCGGCATCCTGTTCTGGATGGTCTGGTGGTGGATCACCACGGCGGTGGATATCAAACTGACCTGTCTCGTGCCCATTTTCGTGGTCTGCGTCTACAGCTACATGCCGTTGGGCAAGGTACTGGAAGCCTATGTGCACAAAGAGGCCGTGCTCATTTTCGGAGCCACGGCCATCACTTCCGCCTGGGTGCGCTGGGGCTTCGCCAAACGGCTGGCCCTGAACTTCCTGATGCGCGTCAGCGGCAACGTGCGCGCCCAGACCGCCGGTTGGTTCATCCTCTGCGGCGTCACCTCCTTTGTGGTGGGCAACACCACAGTGGCGGCCATGTTCGCGCCCGTGGCCGTGGCCTCGCTGATGTACGCGGGTTTCAGCACGAATGAAGAGCGCTGGAACTCCAAGGCCGCGTCCAACATCCTCATCGCCGTGGCCTGGGGCGCCAGCGTGGGCGGCATGGCCACGCCCCTGGGCGGCGGCCAGTCCGTGGTGACCTACGGCCTGCTCAACAAGTATCTGGGCTACAACATCTATTTCATCGACTGGACCCTGCGCATGCTGCCCGTTTCCATGCTGGTGGTGCTCGGCGTGGGCGTCATGATGTACTTCATGAAGACGGACCGGGAGACCTTCGGCGGCAGCAAGGAATTTTACCGCCAGGAGCTGGCGAAGCTCGGCCCCATGAGCTATGAGGAAAAAGTCTCCTTCTACGGTTTCGCCCTGGCCATCGCGCTGGCCGTGCTCCAGCCGCTCTACGCCCCGTATGCCAAAGGGCCGCAGTGGGCCTGGCTCCAGCCCACCCAGCTGTTCTGCATCATTCCCCTGCTCCTGCTGTTCTGGCCCTCCCGCGCGGCCAAAGGCGAAAACATTCTTTCCCCCAGGACCTTGCGGGAGCATTTTCCGGTGACTATTCTCTTCATGTGGCCCGCGGCCGTGGCTCTGAGCAAAATTCTGGGCGCCACCGGGGCGTCCGCCGTGTTCGGCCAATGGATCACGGCCTTTGTGGGCGTCAGCGACACCTTTTCCATCGTGGCCTGGAGCGTGGCGGCCAACGCTCTTTCCCAGGTCACCAGCGACACGGCGGCAGCCGGGGTCATGGTGCCGCTGGCCATAGAAGCCATGGACCACTGGCGCGGCCTGCAATTCGGCGCTGTGCCCTGGGTCTGGATCACCGGCGCGGCCATCAGCTGGAGCTATGCCGTGGCTTCGGCCACCGGCGCGCAGGGCATTGTGGCCGGTTATGGAGCCAACCTGCGGACCATGTTCCTCTGGGGTCTTGTGGCGGCGGTGGTCTCCGTGGGCATCACCATCCTCTACTTCTGGCTGACCGTGGTGGTGATGGGCCTGGACTTCTACATTCTGCCGCCCGCGTAAGCCGTCCCTTTTCCCGCATGCCGGGCCTCTCACAGGGGGAGGCCCGCCCCTCCGTTACCGTGCCCGCCCGCAAGGCGGGCGCGGTTGACCTTTTCCGAGGGCGGCGGCCACCGCCGGAACACCATCCGGCATTCCCGGCAACCTCCTCCACGGAATACAGCCATGCGCAACGATTCCTTTCACTTCGCCTTTGTCTCCAACTCCCTGCCCGTGGCCCAAACCGTGCGCGACTACGCCGCTGCGCGCCATCTGCACATGGAAATCCGCCTGGCGACCATGGAGGAAGCCCTGCCCGTGGCCCGCGCCCTGCTGGACGACGGCACGGACGTGATCCTGGGCGGCGGAGGCACCGGCAAACTGCTGCGCCGCCATTTGCGCCGTCCGGTGGTGACCATCGCCCGCAGCCATCTGGACATCCTCGAGGCCTTGATCTGTGCACGCGAACAGACGCAGCATATCGCCTGCACCTGCTATGGCGCGATACCCCGCTGGCCCGCGCTGTTCGCCGAACTGCTGCACGTCCGCCTGCTGCCTGTGCCCTTCACCACCACTCAGGAATTGGTGGCCGGAATCAGCCAGGCCGTGGCTCAGGGCGTGGGTTGCGTGGTGGGCGGGGGCATCTGCGCTGAAATCGCCCAGGCCCAGGGCTGCCGGGGCGTGGTGGTCAAGCCGGGCGAGGAGGCTCTGGAACGGGCTCTGGACGAGGCCCTGAATATCGCCCGCTCCCAACAACAGGACCGGGAACAGACGGCCTGGCTGCGCGGCGTGCTGGAATCCCTGCACGAAGGCATTGTGGGGGTGGACACCGAGGGCCGTACAGCCACCAGCAACCGTGCCGCTGAAGCTCTGCTGGAAGGGATGTCCGCTCCGGTTGTCGACGGCACCGGCCTGCCGGAGAGCCTGGGCATCGCCAAAGCCCTGAAAACCGGCCGGGGCGAAGAGGGCATCATCCGCCGCGTCAACGGCCGGGAGCTGGTCATCAATACCCGCCCGGTACTGGTGGACGGCAAACTGCGCGGCGCGCTGGCGGCCTTTGCTCCGGCCGCGCGTCTGCGCGACCTGACCCGTAAACTCAAAAACCGCGGTCAGCGAGGTTTCACGGCCCGCCATAGTCTGGACAGCCTGTTGGGGGCAAGTCCGAGCATGCACGCCTTGCGGCTTCAGGCCGCGCGTTTCGCCGATGCGGACGCGGCCCTGCACATCCATGGCGAAAGCGGCACCGGCAAGGAGCTGTTGGCGCATGCCCTGCACCAGGCCGGACCACGCAAAAACGGCCCCTTTGTGGCCCTGAACTGCGGCGCGCTGCCCGAAACCCTGCTGGAAAGCGAACTCTTCGGCTATGACGAGGGCGCGTTCACCGGCGCGCGGCGCGGCGGCAAGGAAGGCTTGTTTGAAATGGCCCAGGACGGCACCATCTTTCTGGACGAGATCGCGGACATCAGCCCGGCCGTGCAGATCCGTCTGTTGCGCGTGCTGGAAACCGGCGAAATCTTCCGCCTGGGCGGCGACAGGCCCATTGCCGTCAATGCCCGCGTCATCAGCTCGTCCTGGAAAGACCTGGTGGAGGAGGTGCGGGCCGGACGCTTCCGGGCGGATCTCTACTACCGTCTCTCCCTGCTGCGCCTGCAAACGCCGCCCCTGCGCGAGCGGCCGGAAGACATCCCCGCGCTGGCCCGGCATATGC
Source organism: Desulfovibrio fairfieldensis (assembly GCF_001553605.1). Lineage (NCBI taxonomy): Bacteria > Pseudomonadati > Thermodesulfobacteriota > Desulfovibrionia > Desulfovibrionales > Desulfovibrionaceae > Desulfovibrio > Desulfovibrio fairfieldensis. The sequence goes on along the minus strand of NZ_CP014229.1, from coordinate 641,815 downwards.
TGGACAGACTGGCCATGGCGCGCAAAAAACTTTCGCAACGCGCCCTGCGCCTGCTGGAGGGTTACTCCTGGCCCGGCAACGTGCGCGAGCTGGACGCCCTGCTGCGCCGCTACTGCCTGCTTTCAGACGCCGACGCCTGCGACGAAGCCCTGTTGGAAAAGCTGCTCGACGACCTGCGCGTCACCCAAGGGCGCCTGGCCCCCTCCGTCACGCCTTCCGGATCTGCCGGGGCAACAGCAGGCCTCCCGGCCCCGACGGGCGGCACGCACGGACAGGGGGGCCTCAAAGAACGCCTGGAAAACCTGGAGCAGGAAATCATCCGCGCCGAACTGGAAAAATGCGCGCACAATCGCGGCCGCGCCGCCAAAAATCTGGGCATCAGCGCCAATACCCTCTGGCGCAAAATGAAAGGCGGCCCGCGCTAGTGCCACTTGGCGCCCCTCCGTGCGTGTTTCCGTTCGGGAATGAAAACGCGCCCGGGTTCTAAAAAAAATCTTGAAAAAAGAGCTCTCTCGTTGCATTGTTCGCCTCGAAGCCCAGTCGCGGGCTCCGGCGCTTCCGCCCCTTTGCGGTGGACGTTTTTTTGCGTCCGCCGCTCCGTCCCGCGTGCGGCTTTGATCGTGCATTGTTACGGAGAACCACATGGAATTCAGCTTTTTTTCGATGATCGCCCAGGCAAGCCTGATAGCCAAGGCCGTGCTGGCGCTTCTGGTGCTCATGTCCATCGGCAGTTGGGGGATGATGATCCAGAAGTTCATCGCGCTCAACGCCGCCAGCCGTAAGGCCCTGAGCGGCGCCGAGCGCTTCGACAAGGCGGCCAGCCTGCGCGAGGCGGTGCAGTCTCTGGGTTCCGACCCGGCCTCGCCGCTCTATTACATCGCCCATCAGGGCGTGCTGGAGTTCAACCGCTCCAAGGAGCTGGGCAATTCCAGCGAAGTGGTGGTGGACAATGTGCGCCGCGCCCTGCGCCAGGGCGTGGCCAGCGAACTGGCCCGCCTGCAGCGTTCACTCTCACTTCTGGCGACCACGGCCAACACCGCGCCCTTTATCGGCCTGTTCGGCACAGTCTGGGGCATCATGAATTCGTTCCATTCCATCGGCATGCTCAAATCCGCCTCCCTGGCCACGGTGGCGCCGGGCATTTCCGAGGCCCTGGTGGCCACGGCCATCGGCCTGGGCGTGGCCGTGCCCGCCACAGTGGGCTTCAACATCTTCATGGGCAAACTCTCCCAGGTGGACACCCTGCTGGTCAATTTCGCGGGCTTCTTCCTGAACCGCGTCCAGCGCGAGCTCAACGCCCACCGCCCCGTGCAGCGCGCGGGCGCCACGGAGCTGTAGTCATGGGCGCGAGCCTCGGCAACAGCAAATTCGTCTCGGAGATCAACGTCACGCCCTTTGTGGACGTGATGCTGGTGCTCCTGATCATCTTCATGGTCGCCACGCCCATGATGAGCCAGGGCCTGGACGTGGATCTGCCCCAGACCAAACAGGTGGAAGTCCTTCCCACCGAGGCGGACCACATGGTCCTCACCGTGCGGCGTGACGGCAAGATTTTTCTGGACGAATACGGCGTGGACAACATGGAAGACCTGGAGGGCTACCTCCAGCGCCTGGTCAAGGAAAAGAACAAGAGCCTCTTTTTGCAGGCCGACAAGGAAGTGCCCTACGGCATCGTGGTGGAAGTCATGGGGCATATCAAGGCCGTGGGCATTGAAAAGCTGGGCGTGATGGCCGAACAGCCCGAGGGCGCGGCCCCCGGCGGCGCGAAACCCGCTGCCGCCGGAACCCGGAAGTAGGTTCGCATGCGCCTGGCCTCCTACGTTCTTTCCTTCTGCCTGCATCTGGCGGCCTTTCTGCTGATCTGGTTCTGGCCCAGCCATCCGCCGGTGCGGCTGGACACGCCGCCGGTGATGATCAGCCTGGTGGAAGGCGCGCCCGGCGGCAACCGGACGCCCTCGCCCATTCTGGGACATATGGGCGAACCGGGGGACGGCCCCCAGGCCCCCACCCCGCCCGCGCCCAAGAATGAAATCGCCGCGCCCGCGCGGGAAGAGGTCAAGGAACCCGCGCCCGTGCCCGCGCCGCCCAAGGAGGCCGCGCCGGTCAAACGGCCCGAGCCCGTGAAGGAGCCTCCCAAGCCGATACCGGCCAAGGAAGAGGCCACCCCGGTAGCCCAGAAAAAGAAAGACCTGCCCAAGAAGGAAGAAGCGCCCAGGGAAGAACCCAAGAAGCAGGAAAAAAGGGAAGAGCCCAAGAAGGCCGACAAGCCTAAAAAAGACGAAAAGTCCAAGAAAGACGGCAAAGCCAGGGAAGATCCCATTGCCGCCGCATTGCAGAAGGCCCGCAAGGCCAGTTCCCGCGCCGACTCGGGCGACCGGGGCAACGCCATTGAGCAGGCCCTGGCCCAGGCCCAGCGCAAGGCCGGGGGCAATCGCGGTGGCGGCGGCGGCGAAGGCGACGGCCCCGGCGGGGGCGGTCTGGGCGATGTCTATATGGGCCAGGTCATGTTGGCCGTGCGTCCCAACTGGGGTTTCGCCTCGGCCGGGCGGGTCAATCTGAGCTGCGTGGTCCGGGTCAAGGTGGACATGCAGGGCAAAGTGCTCCAGGCTGAAATCAGCCAGAGTTCCGGCAACTCGCAGTACGACGCCTCGGCGGTCAACGCGGTGGTGCGCACCGGCCAGGCCGGGGAATTCCCGCCGCCGCCCTCGGCTGAATACTCGGACCTGGACCTGGTATTCACCTTCGATGAGCTCATGGGGCGCTGAGCAGGGTCTACCCGGGAGAAGAACGGATGCTATTCCTTCCGCGCGCGAGTCTTTTGGTTCTGCTCATGACCCTGCTGGTCACAGTGGTTCCGGTTCAGGCCCGGCAGCAGGATAACAGCGGCAGCGACGGGCCGGACGAGAATCTTTTGTTTAACGCATATGCGGAACAGGTCATGCTGGCCGTGCGTCCCAACTGGGGCTTTGCCTCGGCCGGGAGGGTCAATCTGAGTTGCGTGGTCCGGGTCAAGGTGGACATGCAGGGCAAAGTGCTCCAGGCTGAAATCAGCCAGAGTTCAGGTAATTCGCAGTTTGACGCCTCGGCGCGCAACGCCGTAAAACGCACGGACAGCGACGGGCCGTTCCCGCCGCCCCCTTCGGCCGAATACACGGACCTGGACCTGGTATTCACCTCTGACGAACTCATGGGGCGCTAACCTGAGGAGAACGACGCTTATGCCATCCATCTTGCGCACGGGCCTTGCGGTCCTGCTCACACCCCTGCTTTTCACGGCGGTTCCGGCTGCCGGGGCAAGTCTGGCGGCGGCGGATCAGAACGGCGGCTACTCCGGCAAGGTGCTGGACAAGGTCATCACGGTCTGGGCGCCGCCTCCGGCGCTCAAGGGCGAGTTTGAAGTCAGGCTGAAAGTTTCTCTGGACGGCCAGGGCAAGGTACTGAACTGCGCGCCCACCAAGGCCTCGGGCATGGAAGCTCTGGACAGCTCCGCCTGCGGCGCTGTGCGCCAGGCGGCTCCGTTCGGCACGCCGCCCTACGGCATGCCCCTTGACGTGCACCTGGCCTTCTGGACCGGCATGCCCAAGGGCAAGGCCAAAACCGAAACCCTTTCCAATGAAGAGGCTATGCGGGCCGAAGTTCTCGCCCGCGACAAGGCCGAGCGGCTCATGGGCCAGCAACGGGCCAGCTCCGTCGAGGAGCGCGCCCGTGAACGTGCCGAGGCCATTGCCAAAAGCGCGGGCCGGCCCCTGCCCGAGGTCGCGCCCGCGCCCGTGGCCCCACCGGCGCGCGCCAAGACGGCAGCCGACGCCGGAAGACAGAAAAAAGCCGCCAAAGGACCGCGGGCCGGTCTGAGCCCGGACAGTCCGGCCACCGAGGCCATCAAACCCGCCAAGGAAAAGACCGCCGCCCCCAAAACGGCCAAAGCCGAAGCCGCGCCGCCCGCGCCATCGGGCACGGGCCTCTCCGAAGAGGAAATGCGCCTGGATCTCTCCGGCGCGTCCGCCGGGCATGCGGCAGTTACGGCGCCAGCCCCGATGACGGCCCCGGCCGCTGCGGACACGGTTACGACCGCGCCGCGGAGCGGACAGGACGAGCCCCGGAGCATGGCGCAGGACCAGTACGACCCGCGCTACCGTAAGTATTTTTCCACCATTACCTGGAATCTGCGCAACGCCATGTTCATTCCCGCGGAAACAGCGCCGGGCACCTATTATGCCACGGTGCGTCTGCAGGTGGACGCCGCGGGCGCCATCAAGAAATCCACCCTGTTGCAGAGCAGCGGGGACCAGCGACTTGACAAATTCGTGCTCCAGGGCATACGCCGGGCGGGCAGCGTGGAACCGCCGCCCGCGGGCCTCGGCAACACGTTGGATCTCACCTTTACACTGGTGCGCCGCTGACGCGCGCCGACCGAATGAGGAATACCGAGCCATGAAAAAAACCCTTCTTCTCCTGGCCCTGGCTCTCTCCGTGGCGCTGGGGCCGTTGCCCGGCACCCGGGCCGAGGCGGCCATGCGCGTGGATATCATGAATCCCGGCCAGAATATCGTCAATCTGGCTTTGGCCGCCCCGCTCAAGGGCCCCCAGGCTCAGGCCACGGGCATGGGCGCGGAATTGCAGACCCTGGTGGAGCAGAACCTCAGCTTCCTGCCTTTCATGCGCCTCACTGACCCCAAGGCCGTGCTGGGCGGCGTGGTGCTGGCGGGCTACGAACCGCCCGCTCTGGACTTCAAGCGTTTCCAACTGGCCGGTTCGGACATCGTGGTCACCACCTTCTGGCCCGACGGCGACAGCGGCACCAAACCCGTCCAGATCCGCGCTTTTGAAACCAATACCGGCGGCCGCCTGTTCGGCAAGGAATATCCCAAAGTCAACAAGCGCGATCTGCCCGAAGTGGCCGACCGCTTCTGCGCCGACCTGCTGGAAGCCCTGACCGGCAACGGCGCCTTTTTCCGCTCCACCCTCGCTTTTGTGAAAAAGACCGGCAAAATGAGCGCCAACGTCTGGCTGGTCAAGCCCACGGGCCGCGACCTGCGCCAGATCACCAACATTCCGGGCGAGGCCCTTTCCCCGGCCTGGTCCCCGGACGGCCGCTTTGTGGTCTTCAGCCACATCGACCCCAAATCCCACGCCCTGGGCGTGTGGGACCGCTCCACCGGCAAGGTGCAGCGCATCCGCTTCCCCGGCAACGTGGTCATCGGCCCGGCTTTCATGCCCGACAACAAGGTGGCCGTGGCCCTCTCCAACGGCAAGTATCCGGTCATCTTCCTGCTCAACCACGTTTTCCAGAAGGAACGCGTGCTGGAACAGAGCAACGCCATCAACGTTTCGCCCACCTTTGACAGCACGGGCACCAAGATGGCCTTCACCTCCTCCCGCTTGGGCGGCCCGCAGATCTTTCTCAAGGACTTGAGCAGCGGCAGCATCACCCGGGTGAGCAAGAACGGCACCTACAACACCGAGGCCAACCTCTCCCCGGACGGCACCCTGGTGGTCTACAGCCGGATGACCGATTTCGGCCACCGCATTTTCGTGCAGGACATGCTCACGGGCATGGAGCGCCAGATCACTTTCGGGCCCGGCAGCGACGAGCAGCCCTCCTTCTGCGCGGACAGCTACTTCATCGCCTTTGCCTCCACTCGCAACGGCGGACGCGGCATCTACCTGACCACCCGCCACGGCGGCGACGCCAAGCAGGTGCCCACCGGCGGCGGCGCGGCCTCTTTCCCGCGCTGGGGCATGCCGGTGACGCAGAAGTAACTTTTCGCTCAATGCGGCGGAAAACGTATTTTTACCCGGTCGGCTGAAATTTTTTCAGAGGCCGGGTAAAAAAAATTTTACGAATCAGCCTTCCATGCCTTGACAAAAATAGAAGGGCAGATACCATCTCTCTCGCGTGGTCAAGGGATCACGTGTTGTGCAGAAAGGAAAGGTACTTTTTTTTGGAGTATGAGCTGTTCAGGAGGACACACACATGAAACGCTACGCTCTTATTCTCGCTCTGGTTATGGCCCTGGCCGCCGGTTTCGGCTGCGCGAAGAAAACCACCGGTGAACCCGGCTACGATGACGGCCTGACCCCTGAAATGCGCGCCGCCATTCAGCAGATCACTGATGCCCGCGTGTACTTCGCTTTCGACAAATTCAACATTCAGCCCGAATACAAAGACATGCTGAAGACCAAGGCTGAGCTGATGAAGAAATACCCCAGCATTCGCGTGCGCATTGAAGGCAACTGCGACGACCGCGGTACCCAGGAATACAACCTGGCCCTCGGCGAACGCCGCGCCCGCGCTGCCTATGAATACCTGGTCACCCTGGGCGTGAACCCCAGCCAGCTTGAAATGATCAGCTACGGCAAGGAAAATCCGGCCGTTCAGGGCACCGGCGAAGCCGTGTGGGCCAAGAACCGCCGCGACGACTTCCGCGTGATTGCCCACTAGGCATCCGCTGATTCCGTCTCTTCAAGGCCGCCCTCACGGGCGGCCTTTTTTGTTCCGGGCCAACCGTAGACGGTCGGCAGCGCAGACGCATCTAAAAAGTCTTTATTCCCCGATAGATTGGGGAACGAACAAAAAAGAGGCGAAGCCACCTTTGCTCCGCCGGAGCGAAGCGCAGGAGGATGGTTGGCGCCGGGAGAATCCTAAAAAATGCGCTGGCCGTTGCCGCGTCAGCGGCTTGCTTGAGCCGTTCACGGCGAAGCCGTGTGACGGATCAAGACAGTACCGCTACGGATAGCGACAGCGATTTTCCTAGTATAATTTTGCGTAACCAATTGCTGTCTTCATCCGTAGCTGGCGTTGCTGTCTTTATCCGTACGGCTCACAAGTTCGCCTACGGCTAAAGCTCCAGCATCGCAACGGCTGAAGCAAGACTTTTGCGTGCCGGCAAGGAAAATGACACTTTTTGCGCGGAAACCGACCGGAAGGCGGCCCAAAGGGCCGTGCCCGTTGGGCGAGCCGGGCGAGCCTTACGGGCATCGAGAGCAGCGCTGTACTCAAGTACATGAGCGGACGGTCGGCCCGGGCGCTTGCGGCTCGTACCGGCTCGGGCTACACTATTTGCCCGGCGCGTCCCGAGCGCCGCGAACAGCCGCAACCCAAGGACATTCCCATGAAGATAGTCATTCTCGACGGCGCCATACTCAATCCCGGCGATGTGGACTGGGGCCCCATTGAAGCCCTGGGCGAAGTGACCGTGTACGATGAAACCGCCAAAGAGCAATTGGCGGAACGGGCCAAAGGCGCCGACGTCCTGCTGGCGAACAAAACCTGCCTGCGCCGCGACGATCTCCCCATTCTGGACAGCGTGCGCATGGTGGGCGTGCTGGCCACGGGCTATAATACAGTGGATGTGGAGGCTTTTGCCGAGCGCAATATCCCGGTCTGCAACGTGGTGGCCTATGGCGTGGACGACGTGGCCCAGCACGCCATGGCCCTTTTGCTGGAACTCTGCCGCCACACCAGCCAGCATACCGAAAGCGTCAAGGCCGGAGACTGGGAACGGGCCGAGCAATGGTGCTACTGGAAATACACACCCCTCTGTCTGGAAGGACTGACCATGGGCATTGTCGGTTTCGGCTCCATCGGCCGCCGGGTGGGCGAGCTGGCCCATGCCTTCGGCATGAGCGTGCTGGCCCACTGCCGCACGCCCAAGAATCCGCCGTCCTACAGCCCCTTCGCTTTTGCCTCTCTGGACCAGCTTCTGGCGGGATCGGACGTCATTTCCCTGCACTGCCCGCTCACGCCCCAGACCCGCAACCTGATCAACGCCAAGAGCCTGGCCAAAATGCGCAAGGGGGCTATCCTGCTGAATACCGCGCGCGGCCCGCTGGTGGACGAGGCGGCCGCCGCCGAAGCCCTGAAAAGCGGACAATTGCGCGGCCTGGGCACGGACGTGCTCTCCAAGGAACCGCCCAGCCGGGACAATCCCCTGCTCAGCGCGCCCAATACCCTGATCACCCCGCATATCGCCTGGGCCACGGTTAAGGCCCGCCAGAACATCATTGACCTCACGGCGGAAAATATTCGCCGCTGGCAGGAGGGCAACCAAGTCAATGTGGTCAACGGCGTGGGCAAGGCCTAAACGCGGTCCGCATTCGCTGACGCTGCCAATCCGACCGGAAGCGCCCCAACAGGACATGAATCTCTTTGTCGCAACGGCGAGAGCGGTTCAAGTGTCACATGCTCTCATGGCAAACACGCACGCCGTCGGCGACAGGCGGAGCAGAGCCAAGTTCGGGCGCGCCGCCCTGTGAGTTGCAACGTATGTTCATTGATATCCATACCCACGCCTTCCATCCCAAAATCGCATACAAGGCCGTGGACCACCTCAACAATTTCTACAACGTGGCCTGCGCCGGCGACGGCACCATCGACCATCTGCTGGCCCGCGAAAAGCACGCCGGAGTGGACAAATGCGTGGTGCTCTGCGCCGCCACGGCCCCGGCCCAGGTCATTCCGGCCAACAATTACGCCATGAGCCTGCAAAAGGCCCATGCCGAAGTCATCGGCTTCGGCACCCTGCATCCCGGCTACGCCAACTGGGAGGCGGAGCTCCAGCGCATCAAGGCGGCCGGGCTGCGCGGCCTGAAACTCCATCCGGACTTTCAGGGGTTCTGGCTCAACGACCCGCGCCTGCTGCCCATTTTTGAAGCGGCTCAAAAGGATTTTATTTTTGAAATCCATATCGGCGACAATATCAGCCCGGAGAAAAATCCTTCCTGCCCTTACAAGCTGGCGGCCATTCTGGATGCTTTTCCGGGCCTGACCATTATTGCGGCTCATCTGGGCGGCTACCGCATGTGGGAACACGCAATGAAGGTCCTGGGCGGACGGCGGCGCGAAAATCTCTGGTTCGACACCTCCAGCGTCACCCCCTTTGTGACGCCGGAGGAATTGCGCGCCCTGCTGGCCGCCTTTCCCCAGGAGCGCCTGCTCTTCGGCACGGACTGGCCGTTGTACGATCCCGAGGAAGAGCTGGAGCGCCTGCAACGCATGGCCGGGCTGGACGATGCCCGGTTGGAGGCGGTCATGAGCAATGCCGAACGGCTTTTCGCGGCCCAGGGCCCGGCCCTGGCGTGAACGGCGAATGCCCGGAACTGAAAGACGGGCAAAGCACGCATTGACAGGCCGCCCCCTTTGCGGGTAAAGCATAGTTCAAGCCGGGCGGCGGCAACACTGCCAACTCCGTCAGGTCCGAAAGGAAGCAGCGGCAACAGCCGTTGCCGGGTGTCCGGCCCACAAAAAACGCGACAACCAAAGTTGTCGCGTTTTTTGCGTTTGCGCAACGGGCTTCGCACGCAACAGCGGGGCAATCTCAAATCCCCCCCAGAGCCTGTTGGCTCATTTCATGCGTGAACCACTCTAACCCGGCGCACGCTCGGGCATGCCGAACGGCATGGGCGGAAACTCCTGCTCGCCCGGCTGGGCCGGAACCGCCTGATCCATGGCGGCAAAAGCCTCTTCGCCTTCCCGGGCTTCCCGCGCGGCCATCAGGTCAACCTGATAGATGCTGCGCATTTCTTCCAGATGTGAACGCATGGCCTGTTCGGCCAGGTCCGAATTACGCTTTTTCAGGGCCTCAAAGACGGCCACGTGCGCGGTATACGAGCGCTCGCTCTGCCGCCGCACCTGCATGGAGGCATACAGGGGCGTGATCAGCCAGCCGCCGAAGCCCTCGGCCAGCAGGCCCAGAAAAGGATTGTCCAGAAATTCCACCAGAGCGCGGTGAAAGGCGATATCCGCCTCGGCAAAAGAGCGGATTTCCGATCTGTCCAGAAAGTTCCGCTGATCGGCGAGAATATCCTTCAAGGCCTTCAACTGCTCGTCCGTCACCTGATGCGCCAGTTGCCGGGCCACGGAGGTTTCAAAAAAGAGGCGCAGGTCGTGCAGCTGCCGCCAGCCGTCCGGGGAACTGGAATAAATCTGCAAGGTGGCCCGCATCTCCCCCAGCAGGGGTTTGAGCGTCAGCTTGCAGACCCTGGCGCGCATGCCGGGCGATATTTCGATCAACCCCATGCGGCCCAGCGCGGACAAGGCCTCGCGCACCGCAGGCCGCCCCACGCCGAACTCCTCCATGAGTTCCCGCTCGGAAGGCAGCTTTTGCCCTTCTTGGTAGATACCCGCCCGGATATCCTCCAGAAGACAGGTCAAGACCTCGGTATGCACCCGTGGGCGCTGAATATTACGCCGCCTGTTCCCAAGTATTTCTGTATAGTTGTTTTTCATGCGTATCGTTGGTAAGGTGTGAACAATCGGTGAAAAAAACTATGCCAGCGAGTTCAGTGTGCCCCGCTGCCACATTTTTGTAAACCCGGCTCAACAAATTCGGAAAAAGCTTTTGAGGCCGAAGTTTCTTTGTACTTTTTTTGGTATGACATGTTGACTTGTTAATAGCAATAGCCTATTCAGAATGAAACGGCAAAAAGCCGCGCCACCCGGCGATCTGCCGGGCAGGCGGGCGGGCGCAAACGGGTTTATGCGGCCGGATGTCCCCTGCGTGGGCCGGTCCGCCCCGAAGCACTTCCGCGAGGAGAGATGCGCGCCGGAACAATGTCGCCTTGGTTGACGTGGTTGAGGTAATTTTCAGACGATTTTTATCCACAGGAGTCCTCACATGGCTGTTATGCGTTCCATCTTCTATGTGCCCGGTAACAATCCCAAATTCATTGAAAAAGCGCCCACCATCCCCGCCGACATCATCACGCTGGACCTGGAAGACGCCGTTCCCCCGTCCGAGAAGGAAAACGCGCGCAAGATGATCGTCGAGAATATGCACAAGATCGCCAAGGAAAGCGTGAGCGGCGCTGAAATCTATGTGCGCATCAACAACTGGGAAACCGAAATGACCAACGATGACCTGGAAGCCGTGGTGCAGCCCGGCCTCAACGGCGTCACCCTGGCCAAGACCGGTCATCCCGACGACGTGAAGCGCCTGGCTTGGAAGCTGGAAGAGCTGGAACGCCGCCGCGGCATGGAAATCGGCTCCGTGAAAATCTCCATGCTGCTGGAAACGGCCAAGGGCATCATGAACGCCTATGAATGCTGCATGGCCAGCCCGCGCAACGTCAACGCCATCTTCGGCGCCGTGGACTATTGCCGCGACATGCACGTCAAAATCACCAACGAAGCCGTGGAGCAGCTCTGGGGCCGCGCCAAGGTCGCCATCGCCTGCCGCGCCGCCGGCCTTGTGGCCATCGACGCCCCCTTCGTCTCCTTCAAGGACACCGAAGCTTTCGAGCAGAACGTGCGCGACGGCCTGCAGATGGGCTACGGCGGCCGCATGATCATTCATCCCAGCCAGGTGGAGCCCTCCAACCGCCTGTACGCCCCCGACCCGGCCGACGTGGAATGGGCCCAGGGCGTGGTGAAAGTGTTCGAGGAAGAAGGCCTCGCCAAGGGCAAGGCCGCCGTGTCCTACCTGGGCAAGATGGTTGATACGCCCGTGTATGACAACGCCAGAGACATCCTGGCCGCCCAGGCTGAAATCGACGCCAAGAACAAGAAATAAACGCGGCGCTGCCGCTGCGGGTTCCGGGCAGCGTGCCCGGAACCCGTTCAACCGGGGCCGTCTGACGCGCGAGTGCACTGCGGCATTTCCGGCTCCGCCACCCGGATTGCTTCCAAGGAGAGAACCTATGTCCCGAATCAAAAATCTGCGTGAAGAAGCCCTGGCCATGCACAAGGACTATCAGGGGAAAATCGAAGTCCGGGTCAAGGTGCCGGTGCGGGAAACTGACGATCTGACTCTGGCCTATTCGCCCGGCGTTGCCGAACCCTGCATGGAAATCCACAAGAACCCGGCGGATGTGGATGTCTACACCAACCATTCCAATTTCGTTTGCGTGGTGTCCAACGGCACGGCCGTTCTGGGCCTCGGCGACATCGGCCCCGCCGCCGCCATGCCGGTCATGGAAGGCAAATCCCTGCTCTTCAAGACCTTCGGCGATGTGGACGCCTTCCCTCTGTGCGTCAACACCAAGGACACCGCCAAAATCGTCGAAATGGTCGAGCTGCTCGCTCCCACCTTCGGCGGCGTGAACCTTGAGGACATCAAGGCTCCCGAATGCTTTGTGATCGAGGACAGCCTGAAGAAAAACGGCGTCTTCAAGGGCCCCATTTTCCATGACGACCAGCACGGCACCGCCGTGGTCACCCTGGCCGGTCTGATCAACGCCCTGAAAGTGGTGGGCAAGAAGCTGGAAGACGTCAAGGTGGTCACCAGCGGCGCTGGCGCGGCGGGCATCGCCATCATCAAGCTGCTCATGGCCGTGGGCCTCAAGAACGTGATCATGTGCGACTCCAAGGGCGCCATCTGGGAAGGCCGCCCCGAGGGCATGAATCCCTACAAGGACGAGATCGCCAAGCGCACCAATCCTGAAAAGGTCAAGGGCGGCCTGGCCGAAGCCATCAAGGGCGCCGACGTCTTCATCGGCGTGTCCGCCCCCAATTCCCTTAACGAGGACATGATCCGCAGCATGGCCAAGGACCCCATCGTCTTTGCCCAGGCCAACCCCATTCCGGAAATCTGGCCCCTGCAGCGCGCCTATGACGCCGGCGCCAAGGTGGTTTCCACCGGTCGTTCCGACTGCCCGAACCAGATCAACAATGTTCTGGCCTTCCCCGGCATCTTCCGCGGCGCCATCGACGTGCGCGCCACGGACATCAACGACGCCATGAAGATCGCGGCCGCCTACGCTCTGGCCGATATGGTCAAGCCCGAGGAACTGGGCCCGCAGATGATCATCCCCTCCACTCTCAACCCCGATGTGGCCCCGATGGTAGCCGCGGCTACCGCCAAGGCCGCCATGGACAGCGGCATCGCCCGTGTGAAGATCGACCCCGCCGTCGTGGCGGAAAATTTGCGGAAGCGCCTGGCCAAGCAAGTGCGCGCCTGAGCATGTCGCTCGCACAATCCTCTAACCCTGTTGGGGAAAATGTATGTTGAGTGATTCCCTTGCCAAGGAATTCGAGGCCATCGTCGGTAAGGAAAATGTCTTTACCAGTGAAGCTGACCGCCAGAACTACGCCTACGACTCGTGCGTGTGGGCTCCGTGCATTCCCGGCGGCGTGGTGCGTCCTACCAGAACCGAGCAGCTTGGCCCGATCATTGAGCTCTGCTACAAGGAAGGTCTGCCCATGACCGTGCGCGGCGCGGGCACCAACCTTTCCGGCGGCACCATCCCGGACACCACCGACACCATCGTCATTCTGACCACCGCGCTGAACCGCATTCTTGAGATCAATACGGAAGACCTCTACGCCATTGTGGAGCCCGGCGTCATCACCGCTCCCATGGCCGCCAAAATCGCTTCCATGGGCCTCTTCTATCCCCCGGATCCGGGCTCCATGTCCGTGTCCACCATCGGCGGCAACGTGGCTGAGAACTCGGGCGGCCTGCGCGGCCTGAAATACGGCACCACCAAAGACTACGTCATGGGCATGGAAGTCTATGCCAATACCGGCGACCTGGTGCGTTGCGGCTCGCGTTGCGTGAAATGCGCCACGGGCTACGCCATTTCGCCCCTTATGGTGGGCAGCGAAGGCACTCTGGCCGTCACCAGCCAGGTGACCCTGAAACTCGTGCCCCCGCCGAAGGCCTCCAAAGCCATGATGGCCCTGTTCACGGACATGCAGTCCGCCTCCAAGGCCGTGGCCGCCATCATCTCCGCGCACGTGGTGCCGTGTACCTTGGAATTCCTGGACCACGCCACCATCAACTACGTGGAAGACTATGTGAAAATCGGCCTGCCCCGCGACGCCGGCGCCATGCTGCTGGTGGAAGTGGACGGCCATCCCGCCCAGGTCGAGGACGACGCCGCCGTTGTGGAAAAGGTGCTCAAGGAATGCGGTTCCACCGAAGTGGTCGTGGCCAAGGACGCCGAGCAGAAGAAGAACATCTGGGAAGCCCGCCGCGTGGCCATTCCGGCCCTTGCCCGCGCCAAACCCACCTTCATGATGGAAGACGTCACCGTGCCGCGCTCCAAGATTCCGGCCATGATCGCAGGCCTGGAAAAGATCGCCAAGGACCGTAACGTGACCATCGCCACCTTCGGCCATGCCGGCGACGGCAACCTCCATCCCGGCATCCTCTGCGACAAGCGCGACAAGCAGGAATGGGCCCGCGTGGAACTGGCCGTGGACGACCTCTTCAACCTCGGCCTCGAACTCAAGGGCACGCTTTCCGGCGAGCACGGCATCGGCCTGGCCAAGAAGCAGTGGCTTGAGCAGGAGACCTCGCGCGGTTCCATCATGTTCTCGCGCCGGTTGCGCAACGCCTTTGACCCCAAGGGCCTGTTCAATCCGGAAAAAATTGTCGGGGCCCGTGGGTAGAAAATCCGCCGGGGCGGCCTCTGGCCGCCCCGAACCATAAATCTCAAGCAAGCCGGACGGACGGCAGACATTTTCCGTCCGGCACAGGGGCTGGAGCATGAACGATCTTACCAGGCTTGCCAATTCGTTGATGGCTCTGGACGACAAGCTGGTCTCCTGCATGAAATGCGGCTTCTGCCAGGCCTTCTGCCCGGTTTTTGACGAAACCGGCGAAGAGGGCGACGTAACCCGAGGCAAAATCGCCCTTGTGGAAAACCTGGCCCACCTTGTCATTCAGAACCCTGAGGCCGTTTACGAGCGGCTCTCCCGCTGCCTTCTCTGCGGCGGCTGCAACTTCAGCTGCCCGGCAGGCGCGCCCACGATGGAGATCTTCCTTGAAGCGCGTGCCATTGTGGTCAGCTATCTGGGGCTTTCGCCCCTCAAAAAAGCTATTTTCCGTACCCTGCTGCCCAATCCGAAACTGCTCAACACCTTGATGAAAGTCAGCTCGCCCTTCCAGGGTCTGTTCATCAAGAAGGACAATTCGCCGCAGAATACGGCCTGTGTGCCCATGTTCAAGGCTTTCATCGGTGAGCGGCATATCCCCATGCTGGCCAAAAAGACGCTGTCGGCCAAGCTGGGCGCCCGCGACACCCCGGCCGGAAAAAGCGGCCTGCGGGTCGCCTTCTTCCCCGGCTGCATGGGCGACAAGATCTACACCGACATGGCCGAAGCCTGCCTGAAGGTCTTCGAATATCACGGCGTGGGCGTCTACATGCCCGACAATCAGGCCTGCTGCGGCATTCCGGCGCTGACTTCCGGCGACCTGAAGAGCTTCGGCAAACTGGCCCGCTACAATCTGGACGTGTTCAGCAAGAGCAAGTTCGACTATATCGTCACGCCCTGCTCATCCTGCACCGCCACCATCAAGGAACACTGGCGCAACGCCGAGGATCTCACCCCGGCCCAGCGCGACTTCGCCCGCTCACTGGGCGAAAAGGCCATGGACATCAACGCCTTTGTGGTGGACGTGCTCAAGGTCACGCCGCCTGAGGGCGCGGGCCAGGGCAAGACCAAGGTCGCCTACCATGAATCCTGCCATCTGATGAAATCCCTGCGCGTCAGCAAACAGCCCAAGGATCTCATCAATATGAACCGGGATTACCAGCTCGTGCCCATGAAGGAAGCCGACCACTGCTGCGGCTGCGGCGGCACCTTCACCCTGACCCAGCCCGAGCTTTCCGCCAAGATCGGCCAGCGCAAACGCGACAACATCGTGGCCAGCGGCGCCGAAGTGGTGGCCATGGGCTGTCCGGCCTGCATGATGCAGATCTCGGACATGCTCGCCCGTAACCGCGACTCGGTCAAAGTCAAACACACTATTGAAATCTACGCGGACTCCCTGCGCTGAAAACCAAGGCCGCTCCCCCCGCTGACGGAGGGGGCGGCCTTACCGGGGCTGTTTCCAAATCGGTTCTTTTACCATGCGGCTTCGTTCGAGGCTGGCTTTATCTAAGGCGGCATAGCCGCCAACGGCTGAAGCGAACCGCGCTTTTTACTCCACACAAGCCCCCCGCTCCACAGGCTTTGCGCCGCATCGGCGGAGGAGCCGCAGAGCGGAAAAGCACAAAAATTAGCCGCCCATCGGCGCGGCACAGCCCCAGACGGCTCCTGATTTCCGTCGCGCCGACAAAAGCAATGCCCGCGCCGCTTTCCACGTTGCCGGAGAGGAGCGGCAGCCCCCTGATTCCAATCTCCGGCCCAGAGACCGATAAGCGCGAACTGTCCGGGAGGCCTTTTCCGGCGGCAATGTTGCGGCTCAACGCCCGACGTTCCCTGCAATACCCGGCCATAACGCGCTTTGACGCAACCTCTTCCCTCGACAGGCAACCTTCAGGAGACAGTCAATGAAACTGAATAAAACAGGCGAAGCCGGAGCCGCTGAAAGCGGCGACATTCTCGTGACCGTCGCCCCCGCCGAGGAACCGGGCCTTCAGATCGAACTGAGCGGCAAATCGGTCATCCTCAAGCAGTTCGGCAGACAGATCAGGGAACTGATCCGGAAAACCGCCGAGGAAAACGGCGTGGAAAACGCCCGGATCAGCGCCAAGGACAACGGCGCTCTTGACTGCACCATCAAAGCCAGAGTCCGCGCCGCCATCCAGCGGGCCGTGTAAAGGAGTCGGCAGCATGAAAAGCATTTTGCTCATCAACGGCAACGACCCCAAAGCCCTGCTCAATTCCACGCTCTACGGGGCCGACGCCGTGGCCTATGACCTGCATGAAGCCGTGGGAACGGCCGACAAGGACGCCGCGCGCCTGCTGTTGCAGGAAGCCCTGGCCTTTTTCGATTTCGGGGACAGCGGCGTCTTTGTGCGCGTGAATCCCCTGTCCGAAGGCGGCACGGAAGACATTGCCGTGGCGGGTAAGGGCAAGCCCCAGGCCTTCATCCTGCCGCGGGCCGATGCGGAAAGCCTGCCCAAGGCGGATGCCGCCGTTGCCGCGCTGGAAGCCGAAAACGGCTTCGCGCCCGGCTCCGCCAAGCTGATTCCCACTGTGGAATCCGTGGCCGCCGTGGAGAACATCAACGCCCTGCTGGCTTCCTGCCCCAGGATCGCCGCCGTGGTGTTCAATGCCGCGAATTTCCTGAAAGATCTGGGCGTGGCCGACACCGGCGACGCCATGCAGATTCTCCACGCCCGCAGCAAGGTGGCCCTGGCCTGCCGGGCGGCCGGAGTTCCGGCCATTGACCGGCCCTGGTACGACGCCAAGGATCGCGCCGGTTTTGAAGCCGACGCCCGCAATGCCCGAGCCCTGGGCTTTACCGGCAAGCTGGCGGTCAACGGCGGACAGGTTCCGCTGATCAACGAAATTTTCGCCTGACGTCCCGACCTCTCCGGCGGCCCGTCCGCCCGCAGCGCGAAGCCATACTGACGCGCCCGGGCAGCAAGCATCCAGATAACGGAAAAGGGAAAAGAGCATGAAAAATATCCTCGGCCGTGAAATCCCCGAATTCATCGAGGGCTATGGTCAGGTAAAGCCGTTCAAAGGCGCCTACGCCAGCATTGATTCCAGAACCAGGACCACCATCACCCGCCGTTCGGTCAAGCCCGGCGACAAACTGGAATCCGGCGACGCCAAGCTGCTGGCCTCCATTGAGGAGGCCGTGGAAAAAACCGGCCTCAAGGACGGCATGACCGTGTCCTTTCACCACCATCTGCGCAATGGCGACTATGTGACAAACATGGTCATGAAGGTCATTGCCGACAAGGGCATCAAGGACATCCATGTGGCGGCCACCGGCATTTTCGCCTGCCACGAGCCGCTGGTGGAATATATCAAATCCGGCGTCATCACCGCCATTTCGGTCAACTACATTTCGCCCGGCCCGGTAGCCAAGGCCATCACCAAGGGCCTGCTGCCCAAACCGGCAGTCTTCCGCAGCCACGGCGGCCGCCCGCGCGCCGTGGAAGCGGGCGACCTGCATGTGGACGTGGCCTTCATCGCCGCGCCCTGCTGCGACGATTACGGCAACATCAACGGCACCCAGGGCAAATCCGCCTGCGGCGTGCTGTCTTACATCTATCCCGACGCCCAGTACGCCGACCAGGTGGTGGCCGTGACCGACAACCTGGTGCCCTACCCGGCCTGCCCCATTGAAATCTCCCAGGATTTCGTGGACTACGTGGTTGTGGTGGATTCCATCGGCGACCCCAACGGCATCGTCTCCGGCACCACCAAGGTCACGTCCGATCCCATAGGTCTGAAAATCGCGGCGGCCGCCGCCGAACTTATTGACGCGACCGGCTACATCAAGGAAGGCATGTCCTGCCAGACCGGCGCGGGCGGCACGTCCCTGGCCGTGGCCGCGGAAATCAAGAAACGCATGCAGGCCAAGGGCGTGGTGGGTTCTTTCGGCGCGGGCGGCATTACCGCCTACTTTGTGGAAATGCTCAATGAGGGCCTGTTCCGCGCGCTCTTCGACGTGCAGGACTTCGATCTGGTTTCCGTGGCCTCGGCGGGCAGCAATCCCAAACATATGGCCATGAGCGGCTCGCTGTACGGCAACCCGCACAACTGCGGTCCGGTGGTCAACAATCTGGACATCATGATCCTGGGCGCCACGGAAATCGACACGGACTTCAACGTCAACGTGGTCACCGGCTCGGACGGCACCATCATGGGCGCTTCCGGCGGGCACAACGACACGGCGGCGGGCAGCAAGATCTCCATTGTGGTCACCAATCTGCTCAAGGGCCGCCTCTGCGTGCTGCGCGATCACGTCACCACCGTGACCAGCCCCGGCGAAACCATCGACGCCCTGGTCACGGACCGGGGCATCGCCATCAACCCCCGGCGGACCGATTTGCTGGAAAAGCTGAAAGATTCCAAGCTGCCGATCATGGACATCCAGAAACTCAAGGAAATCGGCGACAAACTGGCAGGCAAGCCCGATCCCATCGAGTTTACCGACAGGATCGTGGGCGTGGTGGAATACCGCGACGGCACGGTCATTGACGTGGTCAGGCAGCCCAAGTAAGAACAAGCCTCCCGGCATGCCGGGAGCAATACCATTGCATTCCCTCCGGCCGGGCGCTGACACCCCGCCCGGTTTTCGGCACACAGAAGGCGCGCGGAAATTCCGCGCGCCTTCTGTGTTAACGCAGATCAACCTTGAAAGTTGCCTACTCTCTGAAGAACTTACTTTTTCGCGGCAGCCGCCTCGCGGGCCTGCGGGCTCATATGGCAGGGGCGACAGCCTTTGAAATTGGGGTATTTGCCCGCCAGCTTACGGTGGCAGCCATAGCAGGAGCGGTCCGTATCCGGGGAATGATAAGCCATGAACAGACTCATGGTGTCGCGCTCGCGCGCTCCCTTGATGGAATGGCACTCCTCGTTGGTACAGGAAGCGTAACGGTCTTTCGGCAGCCCTTCATGATGGCAGGTGCGGCATTTGACGCCCTTGTGCGAGGAATGGTTAAACGTCACGAACATGCGCTTGGAGGTGCCGCCGTTGAGCTCGATGGGCTTCTTGATGTTGCTCAGATTCCCCCGGCTTTCCCCTGCTTGAGCCGGACCGGCACACAGCAGGGAAAACGCAAACAGGGCGATAAACAGATACTGCATGGGATGCTCCTGTTAAAAAAGATTCCAAAAGGAAGCCTTGAGCGGGCTCAGGCCTTTGCGCGCCGCCACCATGTCCAGATGCATCATGCCCAGGGCCATGGCGTCCATGTCCGGAACCCCGCCGTATTCGCGCAGATCCACTGTGGGACAATAGCTTTTGCACTTGGTGCACCAGTCAAGCCGCTCGCCCCTGGACTTGCCGCTTTCGCGCAGAATTTCCATAACCCCGTTGCCCTCCTCGCCGCAGGCCGGGCAGGCCCCACGCCGGAACGTCCAGCTTGTGCCGCACAGGGAGCAATACAGATGTTTTTTCCCGCCGCCACCGGAAAGAAAGGCGTTTTTCTCGTCAAAAGCGGGCTTGTCCAGCCAGCCCATGACCGGAAAGGAAGAACAGACCGGACAATAGCCCTGCCGCCACGCCCCTGCCTCATCCCAGGGAGCGTTTTGTCCGGCCCGTCCGGCTTGGGCGGCCAAAGCCCGCAAGGGCGGAGACAGGACGAATTCCGCCACGAATTCCAACACCTCGGGAGGCAGGCCCGCTTCGGCCGCCAGACGCTGGAAAGTCGGGGCGTCCCCGGCCAGCACAGCTTCGGCCAGGGCGTCGCGCCTGTCCCCCCGGGACTGCGCCGGGGCCAGGAAAAAGGCCTCCAGAGCCGCCTTGTGGGCGGCCACATCCCCCTTGGCGCAGAGCAGGGGAAGCAGGGTCTCCGCTGTCCTGCGCACGGCAGCGCGCAGCCCGGTCAGAGGCACGCCCGCCAGAAGGCTCCGGCCCTGCTCGGCCCGCTCTCCGCTCCAGTCCGGCAAGCGCGGCCCGCCGCCCTCCGCCATGCCCGCCGCGTCCGCCCGCTCCGCGCTCAATTCCGCTGCCAGGGCCGCGCGGGCGGTCAGCACGTCCTCAAAAGCCCGCAACACAGGCTCCAGTGCGGGACGGCGCGCGGCCACGGCCGCCAGGGTCTGGGCCACGTTCTGACAGGATGCTGCCATGTCTGCTCCTCAAAACGCGAAGGATCCGGCCTTCGCCGAAGGTAAAGGCGGCGCGCGGATATGTCCGGCGCGCCGCCGTGTACGCCGCCCTACATAAAGGAGGCGTGCTCGTAATAGTGTTCTTTTTCTTCCGCCAGCAGGTAAATGACGCTTACGTCCTCCACATCGACCAGATGCGCCTTGGGGAAGCGTTCCCTGGCCGCGGCCAGCCGCTGTTGCGCCAGGGTCAGCAGGGCGTCGCGCTCGTCAAAGACCATGGCCCCGGTGGGACAGGTTTTGACGCACATGGGCGGCAGCCCCGCCTCCACCCGGTCGATGCACATGTCGCACTTGGTGATGCGCTTGGCCGCGGCGTCATAACGGGGGATGTTATACGGGCAGGCCTCGGTGATGGCCCGCGCGTCCTCGGCGTTGAGGCCGGCGGATTTGTCCGTGGCCAGAACCGCGCCGGTCTTGGCGTCCTTGACCATTGCGCCGGGCACGGCCATATCCGCCACGTCCACGCACACGGGCGTCAAGCAGTGACGGCACTGATCGGGAAAAAAATTCCAGACCACGTCGCCCGCCGCGTTCAGATGCTCGTGGAAACGCACGATTTTGTAGTTGTAGGGATTGAGATCCGGGGGATTCTGATGCGTGCCGCGCTGTTTTGTGGCATTGGCCGGCAGATCGTGCCATTCCTTGCAGGCCACCTGGCAGCCGCGACATGCCGTGCACCGCGTGGTGTCGACTAAAAAGGCTTTCGGCATTGCAATGCTCCTTGACGGGCGCGCCCCTGCGGACGCACCCGACATTCGGGTCAGGCGATTTCCGTCAACGTATCGGCCTTGCGGATGTTCACGCAACAGGCTTTGGTTTCGGGAATGGTCGTGTTCGGATCATAGGCCGTCACGGTCAGACGGTTGGTGGAGTCCCCGCATTTGGGCGTGGTCCAGCCGAAGGCAAAGGGCATGCCCACCAGGTGGACCGTTTTGCCCATGACCGTGAAGGGCCGGATACGGATGGTGACCATGGCGATAGCCTCCACGCGCCCGCGCGCGCTTTCAATGATGACGCCGTCGCCGTTCTTGATGCCTTTCTCCTTGGCCAGATCGTGGCTCATTTCAATATAGAGCTGGGGTTCCGTTTCCAGCAGGTTGGGCACATTGCGCGTTTCGCCGCCGCCGCACCAGTGTTCCGTCAGGCTGTAGGTGGTCAGCACAATGGGATAGCGCGGGTCGGCCGCTTCGGCGAACTTGTCCAGTTCGGACGAATGGAACTTGTAGACCGGGCTGCGCAGCTGGCCGGAGAACGGATGCCGGGCCAGAGGCGTTTCCGCGGGCTCGTAATGTTCGGGGAAGGGGCCGTCCAGGCGGCCCGTGCCGTAGAGCTGGGCATAGCCGTCCGTGGTCATGATAAAGGCCAGTTTGCCCTTTTCGGCGTCGGCCTGCGGCGGCCACGGGCCGTCGGGCACGTCGCCCACCCATTTCTTGCCGTCCCACTTGATCACGGGTTTTGCGGGATTGAGCGGCTGACCGTTCAGATCCACCGAAGCGCGGTTGTAGAGGATGCGCCGGTTCACCGGCCAGCACCACGACCAGTTGGGGAACAGGCCGATGGCCGCCTGCATGGGCGTCTGGCTGGGGTCGCGGCGTTTGGACTTGTTGCCCTCCTCTTCCGTATAGCTGCCGCAGTACAGCCAGTTCAGGGAGGAGGTGGAGCCGTCCTCTTTCAACTGGCCGAACGCGGGCACCAGCTGGCCGCGCTTGTAGGTCTTGTTGCCGACCTTGGCGTCGGCCCAGTACAGGCCGTTGATGCGGCGGGTCCATTCCTCGGCGTCAAATGTTTCAGGCCAGTTCAGCTTGAGCAGCGGTTCGGGCAGCGTGCCGCCCTCGGCCGTGTACAGCGCGCGGATCCGGTTGACCAGCGGCACGAAGATGTCCGCGAAGTTGCGGGCCTCGCCGCCGGGTTCCACGGCCTTGTCGAACCAGAGCAGCCAGCGGCCGCTGTTGCTGATGGTGCCTTCCTTTTCCACGCGGTGAGCCGAAGGCAGCAAAAAGACTTCGGTCTTTTTCTCCTTGGGATCCGCGCCGGGACGCCGCCAGTTGTCCGTGGTTTCCGAATGGTGCAGTTCCGAACAGACCAGCCAGTCCAGGTTGTCCAGGGCCACGCGCATCTTGTTGGTATTGGGGAAGCTGTTCATGGGGTTGACGCCGAAAATGAAGCCGCCCTTGATCTCGCCGTGGAGCATCCTGTCCATGACGTACATGTAGGAATAATCGACGCCCGCTTCCCCCTTGGGCAGCAGCCCGTAGCAGAAGTCGTTTTCCGGCGTGGCTTCGTCGCCGAACCAGCCCTTGAGCAGGCTGGCAAAGTACTTGGGCCGGTTGCCCCACCAGTTGGCGCTGTTTTTCAGCGCCGTGACCGGGGTATTGGCCTTGTTGAACTCCTCCAGGGTCTGCCACTGGGCCAGGGGCAGGGCAATATAGCCCGGCAGGATGTTGTACAGCAGGGCGTGGTCCGTGGAGCCCTGCACATTGGGCTCGCCGCGCAGGGCATTGATGCCGCCGCCCGCCACGCCGATGTTGCCCAGCAGCAACTGCACCAGGGTGGAGGTGCGGATATTCTGCACGCCCACCGTGTGCTGGGTCCAGCCCAGGGCGTAGAGAATGGTTCCGGCCTTGTCCGGCTTGCCCGTGGCGCAGAAGGCCTCGTACACCCGCATGAGGTTCTTTTCGGAAACGCCGGTCACGTCCGAGACGTTCTTCAGGGTATAGCGGGCGTAGTGCGTCTTCATCAGATTGAAGACGCAACGCTCGTTCCGCAGGGCGGCGTCGCGCACGGGCGCGCCGTCCGGGCCTTTCTCAAAGGCCCATTTGCTCCGGTCGTAGCTGCGGGTTTTCGGGTCGTACCCGCTGAACAGCCCGTCCTCAAAGGCGTAGTCCTTGCCCACCACAAAGGAGGCGTTGGTGTAGTTGAGAACGTAATCCTTGAGGTAGCTCTCCGACTGAATGATGTAATTGACCATGCCGCCGAGGAAGGCGATGTCCGTGCCCGAGCGCAGGGGCACATGAAAATCGCAACGGGCCGAAGTACGCGAGAACTTGGGGTCCACGTGCATGAGCACCGCGCCCTTGTCTTTGGCCCGCATGATCCACTTGAAGGCGACAGGATGATGTTCCGCGGCATTGCTGCCGATAATAAGCACCGCATCGGCATTCTTGATGTCGATCCAGTGGTTGGTCATAGCACCGCGTCCGAACGACTCTGCCAGAGCCGCAACTGTGGGGCTGTGTCAGACCCGGGCCTGGTGGTCCATATGGACAACACCCAGGCCGCGCATGGCTTGATGGATCACCGCGCATTCCTCGTTGGAGGCGTGCGAGGTACCCATCATGAAAATGCTTTCCAGACGGTTGACCGTCTGCCCCTGCGCGTTTTTCAGAATCATGTCCTTGTCGCGGGCATCCTTCACGCGCCGGGCGATCTGGTCCAGGGTCCAGTCCCAGTCCTTCTCTTCCCAGGTGTCGCCGTGCGCGGCACGGTACAGAGGCTTTTTCAGCCGATGGTCGTTGGTGTACATGCTGTACAGGGCCGCGCCCTTGGCGCAGAGCGCGCCCTCGTTGACCGGAAAATCCGGATCCCCCTCCGTGGACACGAGCTTGCCGTCCCGCACATAGGCGATGACCTGACAGCAAACGGCGCAGAAGGGACAGATCGTCACCACTTCCTTGGCGCCCTCAATCTTGAGCGACCTGGAGTAGGCCAGCGCCTCATCCAGGTTGACCCCCAGTTGTCCGAGGGTCAGGCACAAGGTGCCCACGCCCGCGAGTTTCAAAAAATTTCGCCGAGAACAGCGCATAAGGCATCTCCCTGTTGGAGCATGAACGGTTCCCTTGAAAGTCATATGCGCCGGAAGCGCCCGGTCTGTTCCGGGCGGTCCGAAGCGCATATTCCTCGCAATATGCCTGAAAAAACATATAGAGGTACGTTATGCCAAAATAAACAGTGATGCAAGGAGGGAGGCGGATTTTACGCTCCGCCACGGTCCGTGCGCGGAACCCGGCAGGGACGGCGCGGGCGGCGGGTCAATAGACGGAAAGGGAATAGGTTTTCTTGCCTTTGTGTTTGGCCTCATACAGGGCGGCATCCGCGCTGCGGTACACGTCCAGAAACGACAAGCCCGGCCTGGTGACGAGGATCGCGCCGATGCTTACGGACACTCTGGCCTCAATGGAAAGAGTATCGACGCCTTCCCGGATCCGCCTGATAATGGATATCAAACGGCGGTCCGCCTCTTCCCTGGTAAAATCGGCGCGAAAAAGCATGACGAACTCATCACCGCCAAGCCTGCCCGTGATATCGTTGGAGCGGCATGCATTACGAAGAATGTCGGCCACATACTTCAGAACTTCGTCTCCGAACACATGCCCGTGGTTGTCATTGATGGATTTAAAATCATCAATGTCTATGATGGAGAACATATACGCGGCTTGCGAATTGATTTGGTCCTCTATGGCCTGCTGCATGGCGGAGCGGTTGAGCAGTTGCGTCATGGGGTCGCAACGGGACTGCATGAGCAATTGGCGTTCTTTGTTTTCGCGGCACGCCTCAGCGTCTTTCAGGGCCTGAATATTTTTTATTGTGCCGATGATGCGCAGAGAGCGCCCGTTCGACTTTTCGATATTGCCGGCTCGTACGGCATGCCATGTCAGGGTGCCGTCCGTGGCGTGCAACTGAAGTTCAATGTCC
Organism: Desulfovibrio fairfieldensis; assembly: GCF_001553605.1. Lineage (NCBI taxonomy): Bacteria > Pseudomonadati > Thermodesulfobacteriota > Desulfovibrionia > Desulfovibrionales > Desulfovibrionaceae > Desulfovibrio > Desulfovibrio fairfieldensis. The sequence goes on along the minus strand of NZ_CP014229.1, from coordinate 616,662 downwards.
TCAAAATCCCGCCGCTGCGCGAACTCGGTCAGAAAAATATCCACATTCTGCCGGGTCGGCGGGGCGATTTCCGCCTGATCCCCACCCCGCTTTCCGCCAAACAATACCATCTGACCCGTATCAATGTCGTACTCAAAAAACGACTCATTCACGAGTTCCGCGAAGACCTTATATCGATTGGCTTCGAGCTCAAGCTGTGTATTGGCCCAGGCAAGTTTCTCGTTGAGCGTGACCAATTCGGTGATGTCCGTAAAAATCAGATAAATGACGGGATAAATGCCTTGATAAAATTCCTTTGTGAAAAAACCCGTCGTCTTTACCCAGATATCCCTGCCTGACAAATGCCTGAGACGGTAACGCATGTTGAAGGTCTGGCCTGACGCGACGCTCTTGGCCATGCTTTCCTGCACATAGGCAAGGTCATCCGGATGCACATAGAGGCTGCTGTTGAAGCCTTCCTTTTCAATTTTGCCGCGCGTGGTGCCGACGAGCGTCGCGAGCCCCTTATTGTAGTACAGAATGGTGAGGGAGGGATCACAGGCAAATTTGCCGACGCCGTCCGCCGCATGGCTGAGAACGCTCTCCAGCTCCTTGTCCTTCTCCTTGCACATTTCCATGAGCCATCTCAGATCCCGCTCGCCGCGCATGTTTTTTTTATCGTCGTCCACGGAGTTGCTCGCTCTCGTAAGTAACAATGGCCGGATGGAAAAACCGAGTGCGCGCACCACTGCGGCACGCTCAATGAGGGAAAAGTGTTCCCTCCGCAAGGCGGCAATGGCGAAAAATGACTAGGATCAGCTCTCATTAAAACGCCGTCCGCGAAAAGCTGAATTTTTTCGAGCAGCAAGGCGCAAAGGAGAAATTGGGCGAAGCTGTATTGAACATACCGCGAGGTCAATTTCTTTTTTGTAACGCAGCTGCACGGAAAAAGGCGGCTTTGCAGCAGGCGCTTTTAATGAGGGCTGAGCCTAATGCCCGGTAATGCCGTATTTTTTCAGTTTGTACTGGAGAAGACTTTTGGAAATGCCCAGATACTCCGCCGCCTTGACCTGCACCAGATCGGCGCGCACCAGGGCCCGGCGGATCAGCGCGGCCTCGATTTTTTCCAGGGTGTCGGCCAGATCCAGCTGTACGGGCAGCAGGTCCACGGCGCTCTTGAACTGGGATTCCTCGTCACGGATTTCCGCGGGCAGGTTGTCCACCTCGATGATCGAGCCCGGCACCAGCACCAGACAGCTCTCCACCACGTTTTCCAACTGGCGGATGTTGCCCGGCCATTCGTAGCCGGTCAGGTAATTGAGGGCCTCGGTGCTGAAGGTCTTGGAGGGCATGTTGTTGTCCGCCACGACCTTTTCCACGAAATGGGCCACCAGCAGGGGGATGTCCTCCCGCCGCTCGCGCAGGGGCGGCAGGGGAACCTGGACCACGTTCAACCGGTAATAGAGATCGTCGCGGAAGGTGCCCTTCTCCACCAGAGCCGCCAGGTCCTTGTTGGTGGCCGCCACCACGCGGATGTCCACCTCGATCTCCTCGCCGCCGCCCACACGCTCGAACTTCCGTTCCTGCAGAACGCGCAGCAACTTGACCTGCAGGTCGGGCGTCAGCTCGGCGATTTCGTCCAGAAAAAGCGTGCCGCCGTCGGCCTGCTCAAAACGGCCCCGGCGCATGGCCACCGCGCCGGTGAAGGAACCTTTTTCATGGCCGAAAAGCTCGCTCTCGAGCACGCCGGGGTTCAGGGCCATGCAGTTCACGGACACAAAGGGCTTGTCCTTGCGCGGGCTGGTATAATGGATGGCCCGGGCCACCAGTTCCTTGCCCGTGCCTGATTCGCCGGTGATCAGCACCGTGGAGCGGCTGGGCGCGGCGCGGTCCACCATGACCAGCACATCGCGGATGGCCCGGCTGCGGCCCACGATCTTATGCACGCCGTAGCGCTCTTCCATGACTTCCTGCAGAAGGCGATACCGGCGGTGGGCGCGCGCGAGCTCCGCGGCATTGTGGATGGAGAGCAGCAGCTCGTCATTGGAAAAAGGCTTGGTTATGTAGTCAAAGGCCCCGTATTTCATGACCTCCACCGCGCTTTCGATGGAGCCGAAGGCCGTCATGATCAGCACCGGAATATACGGCCAGGACTTCTTGACCCGTTGCAGCACCTCCCTGCCGGTGACCTTGGGCATTTTCATGTCCGTCACCACCACATCCACCTCGCTTTCGCTCAGAAACGCCAGCGCGGTTTCCGGGTCGCTGATGGCCGTGACCGTGTATCCCTCGTCCTCCAGCAGGGTCTGAAGAACCAGAAGGTAATTTTTTTCATCGTCCAGGACCAGAATATGCGATTTTTCACTCATCTTGAACCTCAGGCGCTTCAATATCGGCGGCGGGCAGCAGCACCCGTACCAGCGCCCCGCCCTCGGGGCCGTTCTCAAGCTCGATCTGGCCGCCGTGACTGGTTATGATCGACTGGACGATGGGCAGGCCGAGGCCCGTGCCGCCGTCCTTGGTGGTAAAGAAAGGATCCAGCAGACTGGACAGAACAGCGGGATCAAAACCCGGCCCGGAATCCAGAAATTCCAGGCGCACGCGGCCAGGCCCGCTTTCCTGCGCCGGATGTTCCAACGCGCCGCGAATGCGCACGATGCCCGGCCCGTCCATGGCCTGCTGGCCGTTGATCAGGATATTGTAAAAGGCCCGGTACAGCAAATCCTTGTCCCCGTGCACAAACAGACCGGCTTCGGTTTCACGCTCCACGGCCACGCCGTGGCGGCCCAATTCCCCTTCCAGAAAAGCCATCACCTGGTCCAGCACCAGATTCACATCCACCAGATCCTGGCGGGGCTGGCGCGGCCGGGCGTAGTCCAGAAAATCATTGACCGTCTGGGAAAGGCGAACGGATTCGTCGTAAATGGCTCCCAGAATGCGCGCCGTGCCCGAATCGGCCTTGTCCGTGCGGCGCTGAAGCAGTTCGGCGCTGGAACGGATGATGCCCAGGGGATTGCGGATCTCGTGCGCGATGCTGGCGATGACCCGCCCCATGCCCGCGAGCTTTTCATTGCTGTGCAGCTCGTTTTCCAGCAGGCGGTTCCTGTGCATGCGCTCGGCCAGCACCCGCTCGGCGCGGTGGATGAGCATGAGCAGCAGCCCGAACAGGACCACCGAGGACAAAAGGCACATCACCACAATGATGCCCTGAAAGGCCAGCACCTGCTCATAGTCGCCGGTGATGTCCTGGGTCAGCTCCAACGCGCCCATGACCGGCGCATCCTCGCCCGGCCGCAGCGGCTCGCCGCGCAGGGGATAGAGCACGCGCAACACAAAAGTGCCCTCGCGCAACGGCACCCGGAAAGGAGCCTGCCAGGCCGGGATGCTGGAAATAATCTCCGACTTGGGAGCCGCGCCGTGCAGCACGTCGTCCAGGTTGGGCGGGGACAGGCCCGCCCGGCCCACATCCTCCTTCTTGGTGGAATAGGCCACCAGGCGCGAAAAATCATAGATGCGCAGCCGCTCCACCGGCAGGCCCTGGATCACGGACTGTACCACCCGGTCCAGATGCTCATACTGGGTGGGCTGGCGCAGGGCGATACGCCCGCTGGCCAGAATGGTGGGCAGGGCGAAACGCCGGAAAATCTGGCTGTTGAGGTTTTCCACCAGCAGGCGCGCAAAATCCTCCTGACGGGTCAGCAGGGTTTCGCGCGCCGAATTGGAAATGAAGAACGAAAGCCCCAGGCTGGTCAGCAGAATGACCACCAGCGACAGCCAGGACAGGGTGCGGGCATAACTCAGCGGCAGCGCGCTTTCCGCAGGCGCGGCCTGTTTCCGGCATTCACAGGTTTCCGGCGAAACATGGTTTGATTCGCTCATGCGCGCCCGTCCTTACAGCGTGTTGCGCCGGGGACTTCCGCGTGACGCCGGGCAAAGTCCGACTGCGGAAATCTCGTGGGCGTTGTTACGCTTCGCTTTATGCCGCCGGAACATTTCACCGCAATGGATATTTTCATGGACGCGGTTCTAAAAGCTCTCTTTGCGCTGCGGTGCGGCCAGATAGGCAGCCAGATCCGCCTCTTCCCGCGGATAGCCCCCCGCGCCCAGACGGGCGTTGGCCAGGCGCTTGCCCAGTTCCACAGCCGGTTGGTCCAGAGGATTGATGCCCATGAGCCAGCCGGTGAACAGGGTGGCCGCCTCCAACAGCATCATCAGCGCCCCGGCGGCACGCGGCCCGGTGTCGCTCATTTCGATATGCACCAGGGGCACGCCGCTCTTGCACAGGGCCATGCGCGTGCCCAGAGCCTCGGCCTCCAGCAGGCTGCCGAAGGGCTTGGCGCGCAGCCATGCCCACTGCTCGGGCACGTCCATGCCGAAATTGCGGCCCTGGGCCTGGTTGCGGCTGGTCAGGAAAATGCAGCCCTTGTCGCGCGGGCCATCCAGGAACATCTGATTGATCGAGTGCTGGTCCGTCACGCCGGTGGCGGGCACGGGCATAACGCCCTTGCCGTCCTTGCCCAGGCTTTCGGCCCAGAGCTGGCCGAACCAGGGGCCGTAGGCGGCCCACTGCGGGATGTAGCAAAAGAAAATCAACTGGCTGTAGCCGTGGTCTTCCAGAGCCTTGGCCCAGCAGGCCAGGGCAAAGGAAGGGTGCCGCGCGATGCTTTCGGGCTGCTCCACCAGAGGACGGGCGACCTCGGCCGCGCCGTCCAGCAAGGCTTGCCAGTCGATGCCCAGAAAAGCGGCGGGCAACAGGCCCACGGCGGACAGGGCGGAATAGCGCCCGCCCAGATAATCCGGAACTTCCAGAGCCGTGAGGCCGTAACGCACGGCTTCCTCACGCAGGTAGCCCTTGCGCTCGTCGGTGACCACAATCATCTGCTCCTGCCAGCATTTCCCAAGGGCGGCCTTGAGCCAGTCGCGCACCAGAAAATACTGGGCCAGGGTCTCAATGGTGCCCCCGGATTTGCTGATGCAGACCACCACGGTTTCCGAGGGACTGAGTTTGGCGAGCAGGGCTTCGAACTGTTCCGCGCAGACATTATCCGCGATCCAAAGCCAGGGGCCCTTGTGACCGGGGCCGTCCTGGCCCGGCGCGAAAGCCCGCTGCATGGCGCGCGCGCCCAGCGCCGAACCGCCGATGCCCAGCACCAGCATATGCTTGTAGGCCTTGAGGCGCGGGGTCAGCGGCGCCATTTCCACTTCCAGCTTGGCGCGGTAGGGCATGGACAGAAAAGGCAGCTCACCCGCTGCCGTTTCACGGGCCAGACGTTGCGCAAGCTCCGCGCTCCGGGCCTCGCAGCCCGCCGCATCGCTTTCGGACAGACGGGCCGTATACGCTCTGGACCACTCAAGACTATGAGGCATGACGCACCTCCCGCGTTTTGAATTTGGGCTGGATATCCTGCAACAGAAGCATGTCCGCCTGCTGTTAAAAAAGCCGCAAAGCCTTCGGCGCGAAAAAACGGCGGCGCACGGCCTTATAGGTTTGCGGCCGCACACCGAAACGGCAGTGCCAGAGCGGGCAGCTTCCGCGCGCCGGGCAGGCCCGCACCTCGCGCCGATTGCCCGCGCAGTTCATGCACTGCCGCCGCACGGCGCGCAAGGCAGCCCGCGCAACATCGCCCGCCTCGGCAGCCTCCGGCGCCACAGGCGATTCGCCGGGCAGGGCCGCCATGCGCCAGACCCACAAAGGGCACTGGTCATCAGGGCAGGAGCGCACCGATCTGGACGATGCCCCTTGGCATTCCAGGCAGAACTGCCGAATGGCCGCTATGGCGCCGCTTCTGGCCATGCTTACTCAGCCGCCGCCCCGCAGCATTTCTTGTACTTTTTGCCGCTGCCGCAGGGACAGGGGTCATTGCGGCCCACCTTTGGATCGGGCCGCCGGTAGGCTGTGGGACGCAGGGCCACGCCGTCCACATAATAAATTTTATCGTCCTTGCGCCGGAAAAAACTTTTCTCGCCCAATTGCCGGGGAATGCCGTCCAGCTCATAAAAGGCGCGGAACTCCACGATATCGTAAAGCTCGCCGTTTTCGCCCACAGGCGCGTCATCCTCGCACCGGCCCATTTCCAGACGCAGCCAGCGCACGTCCTTGCCCTGCTCCGCCAGTTTTTCCGCGGAGAGTCCTTCCCGGAAATCAGGATGCGTGCTCTCCACCAGCCAGTCATAACGCCCCAGGGCATAGGCCGAATAGCGGGAACGCATCAGGGCTTCGGCGCTGGACGGCCAGGCCGCGCCGTCAAGACAGGGGCCGCAGCATTCCGCGAGAGACAGTCCGCTGCCGCAGGGACAGAGTTGGGACATGAAAAAAGCCGCCTTTCTTTATCCACGGCCCGGAATGGGCCGCACCGATCTCTTACAGCATAGCCTATGGCCTGACGGGCGGCAAGAGCGGGCCGGGAGGATGGCCTCAGGCGCGCGCGTCCTTTTCAGGCACCGGGGCGGCGGGAGGAACGGGATCAGCGGCGGGCCGCAGGCAGACCAGGCCGCCGAGGAGCACGGGTGCCTCCTCCAGCAGAACCAGTTCCAGAACGCCCTTGTGCAGTTTTTCCGCACGGGCTTCGCCCAGGGGCCGCCCGTCAGCGTCCAGAACCATACGCAGGTCGCCTGGGCGGGGCGCTTTTGGCCCTGAGGCCAGGCACCAGATACGGGGGGGGCTGTTCCGGCTGACGCGAAAAATCTCGCTGCAGCCCAGTTCCGTCAAAAGGCGCAGATAGCGGCGGCCCAGCAGATAGGTGCCCACGCCGCAGACAATCCCGAGGGCACCGGACCAGGCAGCCAGAATAAAGGGATTCCAATCGGCGATCCGGCGGATGTAGGAAGGCGAGCCCGCCCGCCGGGCAGCTTCGTCGGCCCAAACCACCAGAACAAAAGGTTGCTCGGCCTGGCCTGCGGCCCCTTTGAAGGACACGCGCAGCTCATAACTGCCCGGCTCGGCCTGGGGTTCGGCCTGTACCCCGCCGCGCCACATGCCGTTGCCGAACCAGTAACCGGTGAAAAAGCCTTCCAGATTGAAATGCAGGGGGGCGTTTTCGGGCTTGAAACGTATCAGCACATCACTGTCGAGCGGATTTTTGAGCGCTGACGGACCGGAAAGCGAGATGGCCTCGCCGGGCAGGAGGTCCACCTGATTGGAACCGGTGCGCATTTCCGCCAGCAGGCCGTCCATAAGCCCCAGCAGGGCCACGGCCAGCAGAAAGGCGCTGATCTTGCCCACAAGACGCTGGCGGCGGCGGGCCTGGCGGCAAGCCTGCCAGAGAGGTGTGTTGAGCTGTGAAAGCATATCTCTCCTTATACGGGCAAGCGGCGGCGGGGACAAGCAAAAAGCGCGCGGAAGCCGCGCGCTTTCAGACTGATGGCAAACTCCGCTTCGCGTGGTTTGCGCCACCAACGGCGGCTTCGCCGCCGGGTGGAAAGACACGAAAATCAGTCGCTTAACGGCGCGGCAAAGCCGCGACCTGCTCCTGATTTTCGGGGCTGCCGACTTTGTCGGCAGCCTCAACGCGCGCAGAAGCCGCGCGCTTTCAATCCATCCCGGACTGCCGTGTCGTTCAGCGGGCCAGCAGGCATGTGCCCCCGGCCTCCTCCAGCACACGCCAGCGCACCAGTTGGCGGCCTTTGCGGGGAAGTTCGATCAGGCTCTCATGCTCCGCCGGAAAACGCCGCCGGATCAGGCGCGTCAGATAAAAGGCCCCGGTCCAGACCGGCACGGTAATGCCGAAAAACCAGCAGCAGAACACCGCTTCCGACGGCCACGACGACCACTGGGAGGCCCGGTACATGGACAGGAACACCGCCCCCAGCATGAGCAGGTTGGCCATAACGCGAATCAGCCCGACATACAGGGATTGTTTGTAACTGTTCATGGCATTTCTCCGGCCCGCGCCGCCCCGTGGGGCGGGGCTCGCGCCCCGCTCCCGGTTCTACGGCGGATTTACTTCTGGAAGATGTTGGTCTTGCTCACGTTCATGATGCGGATGGCCTGGCCCTTGTCGGCATTGCGGTAGGCAATGCGCATTTCGTCGCCGGCCGTCCAGACATAGGGGGGCAGATCCAGCGCGGGCACAGGCACCTTAAAGGTGACCAGAGCCTGCAGGCGCTTGGAGTACACGGTGACGGTCTGCTTTTCCTTGTCCACGACGGGGAAGGTCTTGCCCGCGACCTTGGGATGCTTGGCGCTGATGTTCTTCTCCACGTCCGTGAACTGCACGGGCAGTTCCTTGATGCTCTTGGAATCCGGGTCATAGAGCAGCAGAGCGGACTTATCCAGTTCGATCATCAGGCGGCCGCCCACAGTGGGGGCCGGGCCCATGTCGCGGGCTTCGGCGGGCAGCTTGAAGGTATGCACATCGCCGCTGTAATGGGGCGCGGACTGATCGTGAGTCACGTCCACCACGATGGTCAGGGTTTTCGCGGCCGGGTCGAAGGCCACACAACGGCCCTGTTCCACGCCGCCGTCAAAGTCGCAGGCCGCGAGAGCAAAGGAGAGGGCCAGGACCAGCGTAAGCAGCAAACTACGTATTTTCATGGCTTGTCTCCTTCTAGTTGCCGGCGGCTTGTTGCTTCTTGGCCGCCAGTTCCGCCTTGGCGCCCTGGACCATCCGGATGGTGATGTAAATGGAGATGGCGCTCACGAAGCCCAGTACTTCCACAGTAGCCAAGGGTCCGAGGATCCAGCCGTACACGGGGAACTGGGCCTGGAGCAGCTTGAGCACGACGGACATCAGGCAGCCGAGCACGGCCAGGCCGAACACGATGCGGATGCCGTAGCCCTTGACGTACTTGGTGGCGACAGTGCCGATCTGGGCGCCGATGGCCGCGCCGCAGAGCATGATGATGGCGGCCAGCAGTTCGACACGGCCCTTATACGCATAGGACGCCGTGCCGTACAGGCCGGAGATGGCCACTTCGAAAAGGTCCGTGCCCACGGCCAGATGGGTCGGGCAGCCGATCAGATACACCAGAGCGGGCATGCGGATCAGACCGCCGCCGATGCCCAGGATACCGGCCAGCCAGCCGGTGAACAGGCTGACGATGATAGGCAGCCACGCCGAGCAGGTGATGTTGGCATGCTTGAAGTGCACGACAGGAGGAACCTTGAAGGCCTGGAGCTTGGTGGCCCAGTCCAGACCCACGGCGCTCTTGTCCAGTTCCTGCTTGTGAGCCTTGGCTTCGCGCTCCTTCTTGCGGCGCAGGGCCACGTCATGGAAGACCAGCCAGGCCAGCAGAACAAGCAGCACCACGTACAGCCAGCGGACGACCTTGTCCACCGAGCCGATACGTTCAAGCCACATGACCATCTGGGCGCCGATTTCAACGCCCACGACGGTACCGACCAGCATGGTCAGGCCCAGCGCGTAGTCCACGTTGCCGAACTTGCCGTGCCGCATGGTGGAAATCAGAGATTTACCGGCCATCTGCGCCACGTCGGTGCCGATGGCGAAGGCCATGGGGAAGCCGAGAATATTCAGACCGGGGGTCACCATCCAGGCGCCGCCCAGACCGAAGAAGCCGCCGATGACGCCGACGCCCAAACCAAGAATGACCAGACCGGGCCAGAAAATACTCACGCCGGAAATGGGCATCAAAATATACAGCCAATCCATATCTGCCTCCTTTCCGGGCTACTTTTCAGCCAGTTCGCGGTGTTTGAGGTCGATGCCGATGCGCGACATGACGACGTCGGCGAGAAGGCCGAGGATACAACCGAGAATCGGAATGATGATCATGGTCAGAATAGCGAAGAAGAAGTGGCTTTCATTATACATCTCCGCCCACCAGTACAGAAGGCCGTCCAGTTTGCGGGTGTCGGCCACGATGACCACGTCGGCCTTTTTCTTGGCCGCCAGAGCCAATGATGGCATAAGTACGGGCAGCATCAGCGCGCAGCCCATAATCCAGGTCCAAAGCCTGCGCATTTTCTTCATGACATCCTCCACATTGTTTGGTTCCCATCAGGCGGCACGGCCGCCGCATCAAACTACCTGTCAGCGCAATTGTGAAAATATTAGCAATGCCCGTGCCATTGCGTGATTTATGGTGATTTTTTTCGCGCTATACGGGCAAAATCCGTTGAGGACCTTGTCAAAAGAGCTGTTTTTTTCTATGCTCCGTCCAGAGATTGCGCTTTTTTGCGCAAATAGGGAGGAGTATGCGCGTTTTTGGCTCCGTCACCGGTGGAAGCTCCGTGGAAACCGCCCTTTTTTTTGCGAATCGCAGCCTCGCCGGCCGCATGCTGATGCTGGGGCTGCCCTTGCTGGCCCTGGTCCTGGCGCTTATCTTTTTCGCCACCGGGCGCAGCATCGAAAACATCGTCAATCGTGCAATAACGCGCAACGCGCGACTTCAGGCCCAGGCAATGAGCCTTGCGCTGGAGCAGACCCTGGTGGAAACGCGCAACCAGTTGCTGATCCTGGCCGCCGGCTCCATGGACCGGCAGGAGATGGTGCGCCGCCTCAAATTCCGCTCCCGGGCCGACGGCCTGCGCTATCGCGAAGTGGCCTTCATGGGCCTGACGCCGGAAAACCGCTATCTTCTCCTCAATTACGGCGGCGAAATCATTGCCGTGCCCCCCCACGTGGCTCTGGACGCCCCGGCGGGCCCCTTCCACAACATCAGTCCCGGCCAGAAATCCGGCAACGTCAACGTGGGCCAGCCGCTGGAAGTAACCTATTCCATGGTGCCCATCGACAAGTCGCTGCAAAGCCTGGCGTTTTATGTGCTGCGTTTTTCCACGCCCATTTACGACGCGGCGGGCAATTTTCAGGGCATTCTGATTCTTTCGCTGGATCTCAAGGCCCTGCGCGACACCATGTCGCTGTTTTCCTCGCCCGACGCACCCATCAACGGCGGCGAGGAAACCCGTGTGCGCAGCCTCTTTTTCGACCGGGACGGCTGGATGCTCTTCCAGTCCGAAAGCCTGGACGCGGATTCCGGCGAAAGCCTCTTGAGCTCCGACGCGGTACGGGCCGGTTTTCGCGGAGATTTCGGCCGCCCCGGCTTCAGCCCGGCCTTCCGGCCCGGCCCCGAGCATATCAACTACTGGACCATGGTAGCCGAGGTGCAGGCCGGCCGGTCCGGCCAGCTTTCCCTCTCGGGCACCGGACCGGTCTGGAATACCGGCCAGAATCGAGTGGAGGGCGTAAGCTACGCGCCGGTGACCTTCATGTCCGGACCGGAAGGGCCGCGTGTGGTGGTCGGCGGCCTCGGCATGCTGGACAGCAGCTTTACCTCCACGCGCACGGGCATGCAGTTGTTGAGCATTTATTCCCTGTGTTTTCTGGGCGGCACGCTGCTGTTGGGCCTGAGCCTCTGGTGGCTGGCCCACAGCACCGGCAAGAGCCTGAACAGGCTTTCCGGCGAGCTGCGCAACCGCAACGAGCACGACAGCGCCGACGCGCTCAATCTTCCCCCCATGCCGCTGGAACTGGAAAGAATCAAACGGAATGTGAACATTCTGCTCGCCAGGCTGCGCCGGGCCAAGGCCGACCAGATCTCCCAGGCGGCGGAACAGAACGCCCAACAGCAGAGGGAACCGGTGGAGGACCTACCCGATCCGGCGGATTTGCCGGTCCGCGGTCTGGTGGGCACCTCCCTGCCCATGCAGACCCTCTACGGCCAGATCCAGAAGGCCTCCCAGGTTCTGGCCGACGTGCTGATCGTGGGCGAGACGGGCACCGGCAAGGAACTGGTTTCCGAATCCATCCACCGCTTGAGCGACCGCGCCGACGGGCCTTTCATCACCATCAACTGCGGCGCGCTGGACGAGGCCCTGCTCATGGACACCCTGTTCGGGCACGTCAAGGGCGCGTTCACCGAAGCCAAGCAGGCGCGCAAGGGGGCTTTTCTGGCCGCCGAGGGCGGCACCCTGATGCTGGACGAGGTGGGCAACGCCGCGCCCAAAGTGCAGCAGGCCCTGCTCCGCGCCCTCTCCACCCGGCGCATCCGCCCCCTGGGCGCGGACCACGACGTGCCCTTCGACACCCGGATCATCGCCGCCACCAACGCCGAACTGCGCGGGGACGGGCAGGACGGCTCCTTCCGCGACGACCTTTACTACCGCCTGGCCGTCATCACCATCCAGACCCCGCCTCTGCGCCGGCGCAAGGAGGACATCCCGGCCCTGATGGTCCACTTCATGGCTGAAGCCGTCGCCACCCGCGAACAGGGCATGCCCCGGACCATTCCCAAAATCAGCCGGGGCGCGCTGGAAAAGATCATGCGCCATCACTGGCCCGGCAATGTGCGCGAACTGAAAAACACTCTGACCCGGGCCTTGACCTTTTGCGACGAGGACCTGATTCTGGCGGAAAACATCCAGCTTGATCCCGGCGTCCAGTACGAGGCCCGGCATGGAGCCGATCCGGCCGCCTCCGCCGGGGAACAGCCCGGCGACACCGCGCCGGAGAGAACACAGGACGGAGAACGGGACAAAAGCCGGGACGCGGCTGCCCGCCCCGCTCCGAATCAGGACAAGATCACGGCCGGGCCGCCTGTCGCGCCGGACCCGGAACAGCTCAACCACCGCCAGCGGGAACTGCTGCCGCGCCTGGCGGCTCTGGGCAGCGTGAGCCGCCAGGAATACCAGAACCTGGCCGGGGAAGGCATTTCCATGCGCACGGCGCAGTATGATTTGCAACAGATGGTGCGGCTCGGCCTGATGCGCAAGGAAGGGCGCGGCCCGGCCCAGCGTTATGTGATCGTGCAGCCCGGCGGATACGTTCCGGCTGACAAAGGACGCTCCTGATGAACGCCGTACAGAGCCTGAAAAAACTCCTGGGCCTCAAGCCGCGCATCAGCCGCGAGCAGGCCATGGCCGCCTTTACCCGCCGTTACGCCTCCTTCAAGGAATTGCTGCAGGCCAATGCCGATCTGGCGGGCATCATGGCCTCCCTGAACGCGGCCCAGCGCGGCGAGCGCAGCCTGGAAACCAGCCAGGTGCGCAAGGAGGCCCGGCGGGCCATAGTCCAGAGCGAGCGCATGGCGACCTGCCTCAACGACATTTCCAATCAGCGCCACCAGGATCTCAATACGGCCGTGGAGGCCCTGGGCGCCCGCATTGAACATGAGCTGGAACAGCATACGCGCGGCGACGTGACCTCCCTGACCCTGCCGCTCAGCGAGGTGGACGCCAGCATGGCCTACAGCGTGGGCGGCAAAAACGCCAACCTGGGCGAATTGCGCAACATGCTGGACATGCCCGTGCCGCGCGGCTTCGCCATCACCATCCAGGCGGGCATTTTGCTGCTGCTGCAAAGCAGCGGGCTGTTCAAAAACATCCATCTCACGCTCCGCGCCGTGGACCCGGACGACCCGGCCAGCATCCGCGAAGCCTCGGCCAGGGTGGAACAGCTCATTGTGGACGCGCCCGTTCCCGAGGAGGTGGGCGGAGCCCTGCTCCGCGCCTGGGATGAATCTTTCGGCGGGGGCGACGCGGTGGCGGCCCTGCGTTCCAGCGCCATTGCCGAGGACGGCGTGCAGTCCTTCGCCGGGCAGTACCGCAGCATCCTGGGCGTCACCCGCCAAACCCTGTTGCCTTCCTTCAAAAAAGTGGTGGCAAGCCTCTTTTCGCCGCGCGCCATGACCTACCGGGCCAGCCACGGCTATACCCTGGAAGCCTCGGGCATGGGCTTGTGCTGCCTGGAAATGGTCCGGGCCAAGGCCGCCGGTGTGGCCTTTTCCCGCCATCCCGTGGATCTGCGCTCCAACTGCGTGCTGATCAACGGCCTCTGGGGCCTGGGCGAGATGGTAGTGGACGGTTCGGGCACGCCCGACCAGTGGCTGGTTTCGCGGGCTACCCGCAAGATCACGCGTGAAACCATCGCCCACAAGGAGGCGCGGCTGGTTCTGGTGCGCCGGGGCGAGACCGTGGAAAGCGAGGTGGTGGACGTGCCCGAGGCACTGCGCGACGTGCCCTGTCTCAGCCGCGAGCAGGTGGAGCGGCTGGCCGCCATGGCCCTGGAACTGGAGCGCCACTACCAGTATCCCCAGGATCTGGAGTGGGCCGTGGACGAGGACGACCAGATCATTCTGCTCCAGACCCGGCCCATGGGCCTGGACAGCACGGCGGCGGAAAGCGCTGCCCCGGCCCTGAAGCACATGCGGCCGCTGCTCTCCGGCGCGGACGTGGCGGCCAAGGGCGTGGGCTGCGGTCCGGTGGTGCCGGTACAGCCGGACGAGGATCTGACCCATTTTCCCGAAGGCGCGGTCATGCTTATGCAGCACTCCTCGCCCAACGCCATGACCGCCATGCAGCGGGCCGCGGCCATCATTGCCGAAACCGGCAGCCTCACCGGGCACATGGCCTCCATCTGCCGCGAGTTCGGGGTGCCCACATTGATGAATCTGGCCGGAGCCACCAACCAGCTCACGCCGGGGCAGGTGGTGACCGTGGACGCTCTTTCGGGCCGGGTTTTCGACGGCGAAGTTCCGGAATTGCTGGCCCTGCGCCTGAGCCGCCGCCAGCCTAGGGCCGATACGCCCGCCCTGGTGCTGTTGCGGCGGGTGGCTCCCTACATTCTGCCCCTGCATCTGGTGGACCCGCAGTCGGCATTGTTCAGCCCGGCCAACTGCACCTCCCTGCACGACGTCATGCGCTACGCGCACGAACTGAGCTATTCGGAAATGTTTCTGCTGTCCGACTGTCTGTCCGAAAACTGCGCGGGCGGCGCGGCCAGCCGTCTGGTATGTTCCGTGCCGCTGGATCTCTACATCATCGACCTGGGCGGCGGCCTGAAAAATCCCGAAGCGGCCACGGCCACCCCCGAGGAGGTCACCAGCGTGCCCTTCCGGCACGTTCTGGGCGGCATGCTCAATCCGGCCGTGCAGGCCAAGGGTCCCCGCCCGGTGAACATGAGCGGCTTTCTCTCGGTCATGGGCCAGGCCATGATCGGCGGCAACCAGCACGGCGGCGAGCGTTTCGGCGACCGCAGCTACGCCATTGTTTCCGACCGCTACCTCAACTTTTCCTCGCGCGTGGGCTATCACTACGCCATTCTGGACACCTGGTGCGGCGACACCCTGAGCAAAAACTACATCCGCTTTGAATTCGCGGGCGGCGCGGCAGGCAATGAGCAGCGCGCCCGGCGGGTGCGCTGCATCGGGCTGATCCTCACGGAACTCGGCTTTACCGTCGTGGTCACGGGTGATAGGATACGCGCGCGCTACCAGAAATATCCCAAACTTGAACTGTGCTCGCGCCTGGATCAGTTGGGGCGTCTTCTGATCATGACTCGCCAGATGGACATGCTCATGGTCAATGACGAAGCTGTCCAGGCATATGCCGCCAAGTTTCTCAATGGCGAGTATCATTAGCGTATTTCAACTTTGAAATGCTCTAACGCCGAACACGGTGAGGCGCGCCGCGAAGACCGACCCGACGGGCGGCCCGTAGGGCCGTGCCTGTAGCCCAAAGGGCGTACAGGCATCGAGAGCAACGCGGCGTGGATTCCGGAAAAGCGACCGAAGGCAGCCCGAAGGGCTGTCCCCGTTTGGCGACAACGGGGCCATACGGGGATCGACAGCAGCGATAACCGCGCTTTTTGGCGGAATGAACCCTTTGAAACGCAAAGCGTTTCAAAGGTAATCCGCTCTCAGAGCGGATTTTGCCGGAGCAGATTCCTTTGAAAATTGACATTCTCAAAGGTTGCGCGGCAGTTGCCTGCGCGCGACGTTCCATGGGTGCGCGGGCTTCCGCGACGGCGCGCGTCCGTTGTGGGCAACGCCCAAGATAAACGAGGCCCTCATGCCCCCCTTCAGTGGACCGCAAGAACAGCCCAAGCGTTGGGACAAACCTTCCGAACCGCCGCAAAAACTCTTAAGCCGCGACTTTATCCTGCTCTTCTGCATGGCTATGTGCAGCAACAGCTACATCGCCGTGTTCTACTGCTTCGAGCAATGGCTGGAAGGTCTCAGCATCACCCCCAACTGGCGCGGCGTGCTGCTTTCCTCCCTCTTCGCCATGGTCCTGCTCTGCCGTCCCCTGGCAAGCGTGCTGTTGCTCAAGCGCGGCAAGCTGCTGCCCATGCTGCTGTCCATCATCGTTTCCAGCTGCGTCCTGCTGGCCTATCCCTACGTTCAGGGAGAGCATGTCATCGGCATCATCTGGCTGCTGCGCACCATCCAGGGCATTGCCCTGGCCGTATATTCCAGCTGCACGGTGGCCGTGCTGGTCAGCTGCATCCCCACGGGCCAGAGCGCCAGGGGCTTTGCCCTGTTCTCCCTGACCATGCTGCTGCCCTATTCGATCATTCCGGCCCTGTCCGAGCGTATCCTGCCCATTCTGGGCGGCGAACCGCATCTCTTCGCCTTCACCGCCGTGCTTGGCCTGCCCGCCCTGGCCATGCTGATTCCCCTGGCCCCGCGCCTGCGGACGCCGGAAATGCCCGCCCAAGGCGCGGGCAGCCTTTCAGGCCGGGCTCTCTGGCAGGCCGTGAGCCATTCAGGCCTGTTTTTCATCTACATGGCCTGTCTGACCTTCAGCATCATGACCGTGCTGGCCATCTTCTTCATGAAGGGGCTCTGCTCGGTCACCGGCGCGCAACCGGCCTGGTTTTTCTCCATTTACACGGTGACCATCATTCTGGTCCGGCTGTTCGGCAGCCACCGCCTGGATACCTTGCCCCGCTACCGCGTGACCACGCTCTGCTGCGCGGTGCTGGCCTGCTGCATGCTGGGCCTGGCCTGGGGGCCGCTTTGGGCCTTCATTCCCCTCACCTGCGTCTACGGCCTGGGCCTGGGCCTGCTCTACCCCCTGCTGGCCGCCGCCGTGTACGACCGCTCCACGCCCACCACCCGCTCCATCAACTCCAATGTAATGATGGCGACCTTTGACGCCAGCGGCATGCTGGGCCCGCTGCTGGGCGGCCTGGTCATCCACGCGGGCTACGGGTATCGCGGCGTGTTCACCGCCACCGCCGTCACCATCTCTCTCTGCGGCTGCTGCATGCTGATAGACAGGATGCGCATGATCTGGAGGGACAAAGCAACTCAGCGCCACGCCCTCTAGGGAAACTCGCCAAGCGGGATATTTTCGTGATATATCAGGAAAAACAAGCCCGCTTTGCAGGCCCGCGCTCTTGTCCCTGCCGCGCGGGCGGACCAGACATGCCGCAATGCGGAAAACATTCTTTCCACCGCCGGACATGAAGCCGGCGCTTCCTGTTTTGCAGGCTCGCATTGCATTATATTGCACTTTTACTGTGGAGTTGACTATGACCCCGGAAATGAAACGTTACGTACATAACTTTTATCTCGATGAGGCTCTGGACGCCGAGGTTTACGCGATCCTGGCGAAAAAAACCAAATCTGAGCATAATCGCAAGATTCTGGAGGCCATTGCGCATGACGAGAGAAAACACAAAGCCCAGTGGGCTTCCTATTTAGATAATCTCCCCAAACTCAATGCGTTCCGAGTCTGGTTTTTTACGCTTCTGGCAAAAATTTTCGGCCTGACCTTTGTCCTCAACCTGATGGAATCGGGAGAAGCCAAGGCCATTGAAGAATACAAGGCGATTTCCGAGCAATTCCCCATTGCCCGGAAAATACTTGAGGATGAAAGCCGGCATGAAGAGGAACTGGCCGCCATGATTGAAGAGGACGGCCTCAGTTATATCAGCTCCATGGTTCTGGGGCTCAATGACGCCCTGGTGGAACTGACAGGCGCGCTGGCCGGTTTCACTCTGGCGCTGAACGACAACAAAATGATCGGCCTGGCCGGTTTTATCACCGGCGTCGCCGCCACCTTGTCCATGGCGGCCTCTGAATATCTTTCCAAGAAAACGGATTCCGGCGAGAAACATCCGCTGAAAGCGGCCGTGTATACCGGCCTGGCCTACCTTTTTACCGTGGCCCTGCTGCTCGCCCCGTATATCATCTTTTCCGCGCCGCTTGTGTCCCTGGCCTTCTGCCTGCTGATCGCCGCCCTGATTATTCTGGGCTTCACCTATTTTGTTTCCGTGGTGCGCAAATCCTCTTTTCTGCACGGATTCCGGGAAATGCTGACCATCAGCTTCAGCGTGGCCCTCATTTCCTTCCTCATCGGCTGGGGGGCCCGCGCCTGGTTGCAGATTGATATCTGATGCCGCCCGCTTTCGCGCGATTCCCGCAAGGCAATGGCGCGGGTCCGGCGCCGCGCCCTGCAAATCCGGCGGACGCGCCTGTTAGAGCATTTTGCGCTTGAAATTATCGCTTAACGGCGAAGTAAATTCGCCTTGCGATAATTTCGCGGTGCGGATTTTCACAGAAAATCCGCACCGAGCGCTGAGATATTTTCAATATCAAAACGCTCTATTGGCTCAGATTCAGGCTTTCGGCGCGCACGCGGCCCAGCAGCTCTTCCAGGTTCTCCACGGAAGTCAGGCGGAAGCCGTTTTCCACCGGACTAAGCCGCCCGAGCACCGGATAGCTTTCAGCGTTGCCCGCGTCATGCACCACAAAAGGCACCAGCCAGCCGTGGCCGTCGGGCTTGGCCTGGCCGATCCGCCGGATTTCCTTGCGGCCCGTGGAGGCGTCGGCAAAAAGCGGGGCCAGCATCCCTTGGGCGCTCCCGCCGCTGGGCGCGCGTCCTGCAAAAGCCCCGGAGGACACGCCGTTGATCACAAAGGCACGGGCCTCGCTGAACAGCAGATCGCGCAGTTTGTTTCCCCCGGCGTCCCCGGAGGCGGCCTGGGAAAACATCACGGCCAGCAGGGGCGGCAGTTGATCAGCCACCTCCGGCTTTTGCACATCGCGCAGAAAAAGGGTCAGGGCCGCGCCCAGAATGGCGTCCACATCCACCAGGCGTTCAAAGGTGGCGGCATCCGCCGCGTCAATGGCTTGTCCCACCTCCACCAGGCATTGGCGCGGGTCAGCCGTATTCGCGGCCCGCGCCGATGAGGGCGACAGCATCGAAAAGAGGCCCAAGCCCAAGAACAGGCAACAGAATATATAAGGGAGCAGGCCCAGCCTGCGGCACGAAGCAGGAATCAGCATATGCCCTCCGGCAACGGGCCTTTGAGCGCCAGGGGCAGCCCGCAACTGACAAAAATCACATGGGTGCAGGCCCTTGCCAGCGTCTGATTGGCAAGACCCAGCACATCCCGGTACAAGCGCCCCAGGGGCGTAGGCGGCACAATGCCCAGGCCGGTTTCCGCACTGACCAGGGCCACGGGCCGGGCGCGGCATCCATTTTCAGCCAGGCCGGCGGCCAGGGCCGCCACCCGCGCCTGAACCGCCTCAGGCGTCAGACCGGCGGCCAGCAGATTGGCAATCCAGAGGCTCACGCAATCCAGCAGAACCACTCCGGCCCCGCCAAAAGCGCTTCCGGCCGAGCAGCCGCCCAACACGGCCAAAGGGTCCAGAGGCTCCTCCACGCAGTGCCAGCCCGCGCCGCGCGCGGCCTGATGCCGAGCCACGCGGGCCGCCATTTCGGCATCCTCCACCCGGCAGGTCGCCAGAAAAAGACGCCGGGGAGACTGCGCCTCGGCCCAGCGCTGGGCCAGTCCGCTTTTGCCGCTGCGCGTGCCGCCCACAAAAAGAAGCAACGGCGCGTTCACCGGCCCTGGCCGCCCACCTGAACAGGCGCGGGCACGGCCAAGGACTGTGCGGGCGCGGGAGCCGGGGCCGCCGGAAGCCTTGTACCGGCCTGCGGCTGTGTATTCCGGGGCAGCGTATTTTGAGGCGCTGTGGTTTGGGGCGCGGTATTCCGGGCCGGGGCCGCCGGGGCGGACAGAGCCGGTTGCGCGGCCGGATTGTCCCGATTGGCGGGCGCGGCGGCACCGGCCTGAGCGCAACGCCGGGCCAGATCCCGCAGCACGGCGGCGGCGCTCTGCACCGAAGCCGGAGCCTGCGGCCCTTCCCGCAAACGCCGGTCCACCCAATAGGCCACAAACAGCAGGGAGTCGTCGTCCAGAGCCTGTCCGCCGCCCTTGCGAATGGCCGCCACCAGAGCGCGCTGCGCCGCCGCCCGCTCTTCAAGAGCGCGCCGGTAGCGGGCGCTCAAACCGTCCACCCGCAGTTGCGTCGTGGCGATCTCGGGCTGGGAGGCCTTGTTTTCGCGCAACTGGTCCAGATCAAAGACCGCGGCCGTCATCTGGGAATTGATGTCCACCACGTTCTGGGAAATCTGCTCCAGGCCCTTGATCCGCTTGCCCAGATCCGGCACCGAGGCCACGCCCTCCAGCGCGCCGGCCAGCATCACGAAGCGGCCCGCCAGAGCCATGTGCATCTCCCGGTTCTGCTCCGGCGACAGGGATTTGGCCGCCGCCTCGCGGTCCAGAGCCGCCATGAAGCGGTCCACATAGAGCGCGTACAGGCTCTGGAGCATGGTGGGATGGAAGGCGTAGCGCAGAAGGCCCGCCCGGCCCCCTTCGACCTGCCCGGCCAGCTTGACGCCGTAGCGCTGGTTGACGCTCTGCACGCTGACCGCCAGCGAACCGCCGCGCGGGCCGGGTTTGTAGCGGGAAACCAGATAGGCGGCCAGATCCTCCACAAAGTCCGGACGGACCTTGCTGTCCGCCGTGACCTTGGGAGCCACGGGCTGCACAGCCTCCTGTCCTGCCATGCCCGGCGCTCCGCCGCTTCCGGCGAGCCCGCTCTGTCCCGGCGGCAGGCTGGTGTCCACCGGCGCGGGCACCGTGCCCTGCACGTTCCGCCCGGCCAGAGTGCCCGGAGCGGTGCTCGGATTGGTCACCGCGCTCGGCGGAGGCGGCGGAGCGTCGCGCAGCAGATCGCCCACCCCTGCCAGGGGCGTGCCGCTGGTGGCATTGTCAATGACGCCGGCGGCCTGTTCCCGCCACTGATCGCGGGTGGAGGGGTCGCGGGTCAGCCAGAAGGCCGCGCCGCCCACGGCCAGCACCGCCACCAGGGCCAGCAGCCCGGCTTTGCGCCCCGCGCCCTTGCCGGGACGGGGTTTGGGGAGGTTCATGATGTCGGGAACCTCGGGCGTTTTCTTTTCCAATTTCATGCAGATCTCCTCATGACCATTTCCAGGTAAAAACTGCGCCCATGCCGTTTTTACCTGTCGGCTGGAGCGCGAACGCAGTCGCGCCTTCCAATGGCAGATAAAACGTACTTGAATTTTTATCTGAAATTGGAAGCACGGGGCGCGGCCCGCCGCTTCCGGCAGCGCTTTTCCCCTGTTTTCATGGTATCATTGCTTTTTTCGGGTGTGAATACTTTTTCTAGACATTGTCTTGAAGCTCCGGCCGCATGAAATATCTAATTTCAGATATTGAGGAAAACGCATTCTCCCGCCCGTCCTCTGTCCGGCCCGGCAACCGAGGCTTTCGGCAAAAACCGGCGACGCCCCTCGGGGGGCCCGTCCGGCCGCGCCGGACAAGACTTTTCTTTTTACTCCCGGTCCCGCTTTGTATTGACGCACGGACGCCATATGGTTACTTGAGAGGCAATACCATCACGCATCCGCGCGATGGCCGGGTGTTTTTTTCGGGTGTCTCATTCATTTTTGCATACAGAGGGAGTTATGCCAAACTACGTCTATTTTCTTCTGGCTGTGGCCGCGCTGATTGTCGGCTACATCATCTACGGGGGCATTGTCACCAGAGTCTTCGGCGTGCAGCCGAGCCGCGCCACCCCGGCCCAGACCCATGCCGACGGCGTGGACTACGTGGAAATGCCGGTCTGGAAAGTCTGGCTGGTCCAGTTGCTGAACATCGCGGGCGTGGGCCCGGTGTTCGGCCCCATTCTGGGCGCGCTGTGGGGCCCTTCGGCCCTGCTCTGGATCGTGATCGGCACCATCTTCGCCGGCGCGGTGCATGACTATATGTCGGGCATGCTTTCCATCCGTTACGGCGGGGCCAACGTGCCCACCTTCGTGGGCTACAACCTGGGCAGCGCCGCCAAACAGATCATGCGCGTCTTCGCCGTGGTGCTGCTCATCCTGGTGGGCGTGGTCTTCGTGGCCGCCCCGGCCGCCCTGCTGGCCAAGCTGACCCCCTCCGCCCTGAACCTCACCTTCTGGGTCTGCGTGATCTTCGCCTATTACTTCTTGGCGACCATTATGCCCATCGACAAGATCATCGGCCGCTTCTATCCCATTTTCGGGGCCATCCTGATCTTCATGGCCGTGGGCATCACCGTGATGATGTTCGTCAGCGGCACGGAATTTTACAATTCCGCCCAGTGGGCCAACCAGAATCCCAAGGGCCTGCCCATCTTCCCGCTGGTGTTCATCACCATTGCCTGCGGCGCGCTGTCCGGCTTCCATGCCACCCAGTCTCCGCTCATGGCCCGCTGCATGGCCAATGAAAAGCTGGGCAAGCCCGTGTTTTACGGCAGCATGGTGGCCGAAGGCTTTATCGGCCTGGTCTGGGCCACCGTGGGCATGAGCTTCTACCACGGCCCCGAAGCTCTGGCCGCTGCCTTGGCCGCCGGTGGTCCCGGCAACGTGGTGACGGAATCCTCCTTCGCCCTGATGGGCACCGTGGGCGGCATCCTGGCCATCCTGGGCGTGGTGGTGCTGCCCATCACCTCGGGCGACACGGCCTTCCGCGCCGCGCGTCTGACCATCGCCGAAACCTTTAACTATTCCCAGAAGGCCATTTCCCCGCGCCTGCTCATCGCCGTGCCCATGTTCGTGATCGGCATTATCCTGTCGCAGGTGGACTTCAACATCATCTGGCGCTACTTCGGCTGGGCCAACCAGTCCCTGGCGACAATCGTGCTCTGGGCCGGGGCGGCCTACCTTGTCCGTCGGGACCGCTGCCACTGGATCTGCACCATACCCGCCGTGTTCATGACCGCGGTCTGCGTCTCGTATATCTGCTTTGAGCCTTCCATGGGCTTCGGCATGGGCATCGACATCTCCAACATCATCGGCGTGGCCGCCGCCATCGTGGCTTTTGTGGCCTTTATGGTGCTGGGTCGCCGCACCGTGGACGGCGCGCCTGAAAACGTCTAGAGCGGATCAGCGTTGAAATGCCCCGGGGGCTGTTTCCACATCAAGGATTTTCGTTCTCTGCCGCGAAAGGGCTTATTCAAACCCGACCTTCGCACGGGGCAAACCGGACGCAGACAAAGGGCGAAAAGGCAATTTAGAAACGGCTCCCGGCGGTCCAGCCGCGTATTGCGCGCCCGTCCGGCGCGGGCTATAAAGATTCCTCCGGACAGGACGCATTGATCAACTGATGACAAACTCCGCTTACGCGGTGTTTGCTCCGCCATCGGCTCGGTTTCAAAAAAACTTGCCGGGCGGTAAGGCGCAAAAATCAAGGGAAATGCCCGGCACGGCCGGGCACCCTTCGGGCAACTAACGGCACGGCAAAGCCGTGGCCTGCTCCTGATTTTTGGTCGCGTTGACGCTGTCAACGCTCTCCGGGCAGGGCTGTGACGCCCTGCCCTTTTTTTCAGCGCCGGAAACGGCGCAATCACATCTGCAACCCGAAACGGGAGTGCGTATGCCGACCCCCCCTAACATTCTGACCATTGCCGGTTCCGACTCCGGCGGCGGCGCGGGCATCCAGGCCGACCTGAAAACCATCATGGCCTTGGGCGGCTACGGCATGAGCGTCATCACCGCCCTGACGGCCCAGAACGGCCTGGGCGTCACGGGCATCCAGGCGCCGGAGCCCGAATTCGTGGCTCTGGAACTCGAAACCGTGCTGGCAGGCTTTCCCGTGGCCGCGGCCAAAACCGGCATGCTGTTTTCCGCGGGCATCATCCACGCCATCAGCCCCATTCTGCGCCGCCGCGCCTTTCCCCTGGTGGTGGACCCCGTGTCCGTAAGCCAGAGCGGCAGCCGCCTGTTGCAGGAGGACGCGGTGACGGCTCTGAAAGAAGAAATCCTGCCCGGCTGCGATCTGCTCACGCCCAACCGGCCCGAGGCCGAAATGTTGACCGGCCTCAGCATCGCCGACGTGGAGGACGCCTTCGCGGCGGGCGAAAAGCTGCTCCACATGGGGGCCAGGGCCGTGCTGATCAAGGGCGGCCACATGGACAGCTCCATTGTGGTCACGGATTGCCTCTGTCTGCCCGGCGAAGCGCCCAAGGCTCTGCCCCAGGCCAAGGTGGAGACCGCCAACAACCACGGCACGGGTTGCACGCTTTCAGCGGCCATCGCCACGGGTCTGGGCAAGGGCCTGCCCCTGCGGGTGGCCGTGACCAAGGCCCAGGAATTTCTCAATCTCGCTCTGCGCAAGAGCTACAGCCCCGGCAAGGGCTGCGGCCCGGTCAATCACGCGGCGGCCCTGAACGTCTGACCGGAAGCTGCCGCAAGGCGGCAGCTCCGCCTTTTGGCCCGCAGTTTGCAATTCCCTTTGGCGGTTCAGGACAGGCGTCAAAAACAAGGCGGAGTTTGCATGCCGTTTCGCTTCAAAATGCAGAAGGTGCTCGACTACCGGGAGCAGTTGGAAGAAGAGGCCAAAGTGCGCCTGGCCACGGCGCAGCGCCGCTTCCAGGAGGCCCGGGAACGCCTGGACGCGCTCCAGGCGGAACTCCGGGGCGCCCAGGACCGCCTCTGCAACGAAGCTCTTATGGAAGCCGGTGAACGCTGGCTGCTGGAACAATACGTCAAGGGCCTGCGCGGCGACGTGGCCGCAGCCTCCCTCCAGGCGCGCATGCTGGCCCAGATGGTGGAGGAAGCCAGAAATCTGCTGGCGGCCCGCGCCATAGACAAAAAACTGCTGGAAAAACTCAAGGAACGGCAGAAACACTACCATGCCCGCGAAGAACAGTTGAAGGAGCAACGCTTCAATGACGAAATCGCGACCCTCCGCTATAAGGCTCCGTCTTTCTAGGCTCTTTCGCTGGCTGGCGGTGCTTTGCTTTATCAAACTTGCCATTCTGGGCATGCTCATGCTGGACGTGCCCCTGCCCGTCTGGCTCGGCGGCGTGCCGAATGACGCGGCGCGGCTGGATACTCAAAAAACCACGCGGGAAACCGTGCCTGAGGCTGGCCCCGTCGCCTCGGTCAACCCGGCGGCCACGGCATCGCGCGACCCGGATTCCCGGGAAAATCTGCGAAAAAGCGCCCCGGCGGCCGCTGCGGCCGCATCCTCCGGACAAGACCTTCAAACAGACGCGCTGCCCGGCGGCGACATGCCGCAGGGTTCCGCCGCCGCGCAACTGGCCGCCGCTGCGAAGCCGCGTCGGCACGCGCAGCAGGCGGGCACGGAATCCGCGCTTCCCGCACCGCTGGTGGCGGCCAAAGTCCGCAGCGTCCCTGACGCGGACAGTGCCGCCTTCACGCCGCCCAGACTGCCCGCTCCCGCGCCTCTCGGCGCTCCCGTGGCCGAGGCCGGCACTCCGGCTCCGGCCGAAAATCCCGTATCCCTGCTGGCCGCAGCACCGGTCAGACAACCCGGCCACGACGACGGCCTTCTGGACATACTGGGCCTGAAAAGCCTGCCCATTCCGCGACTCGGCAGCGTTCAGGCCGCGCACGCCGCCGCGCTGGACATGCCTGTGCCCCAAGCCCCGGCCGCGTCGTCCCCCTTTGCCCCGGCGGAACAGACCGCGCCCATGGCCATGCCCGGCGCGCCGGACATTCCGGCCGATATTCCGCGCGGCCAGGGAACCGACGGCGCGCCCCTGCCTCCGCGTAGCGCCGGAGCCTCCTCGGCCCTACCCTCGCTGCCGCAAAACGGACAGCCCGCCACCCTGCCGCCGCCCGCGCCCCGCGTGACGCCCACCGCTCCCCCCGGCGATCCCAACGATAAAGCCCAGGACCTGGCCCGCCAGCAGCAGGATATTCTCATGCTCCGGCAGCAGATGGACCAGCGCCTGAAAGATTTGCAGGACGCCGAACAGAAGATGAAGGACATGATCCGCGAGGCCAAAGGCCTGGAAGACAAAAAAATCCGCAATCTGATCCAGATGTATGCCAACATGAAGCCCCGGACGGCGGCCAAGGCGCTGGAAAGCATGGACGAGCGCGTGGCCATTCGGATTCTCTCGGGCATGGCTCCCAAGCAGTCCGGTGAAATCCTGACCTATACCAATCCGGTCAAGACCGCCAAGTTCACGGAACTGATCACCCGCATGAGGCTGCCGGACTGATGCGCCTGAAACTGCTGCTGGCCTATCTGGGCACCGGCTACAGCGGCTGGCAGATCCAGGAAAAGCCGTCGCCGCCGCCCACTATTCAGGGCGAGCTGGAAGCCGCCCTGCGCGTGCTGGCCGGCGCGCCGGTGCGGGTGCACGGTTCAGGCCGCACCGACGCGGGCGTGCACGCCCACGGCCAGGTAGCCCATTGCGATGTCCCCGACGCCAAGGCCGGGTTGCGCTGGCAGCGCAGCCTCAATGCCCTGCTGCCGCCGGAAATCCGCATACTGGCGGCCGAGCCCGCGGCGGCGGATTTTCACGCCCGCAAGGATGCCCTGCGCAAAACTTACGTGTACCAGTTCTGGCAGGAACGCGCCTTTGTGCCGCCGCAACTGGCCCCCTTTGTCTGGAACTGCGGCCCGCTGGATGTGGAAGCCATGCGCGCGGCCCTGCCCCATCTGCTGGGCGAGCACGATTTCGCCGGGCTGCAAAACGCGGGCACGGACATGGAAAGCACCACGCGCACCGTTTTCCGGGCGGAACTGGACATCCCGCCGCCCTGCGAATTCTATCCTCCGCACGCGCCCGGGCTGCGCCTGACCGTCACGGCCAACGGCTTTCTCAAGCAGATGGTACGCAATATGGCCGGGTTGCTGGCGGCCTGCGGGCAGGGCAAAATCCGGCCTGAAAACGTGCCGGACCTGCTGGCGGCCCGCGACCGCCGGGCCGTGCCCTCGGCCACGGCCCCGGCCGGGGGGCTGGCGCTGGCCAGCGTGGAATATGTCTGAAACATAAAAAGCCGTCGGTAATCGACGGCTTTTTAACATTGGCGCCTTGCTGCGCACTGAGGATTTTTCTCCTCTGCCCGCGCCGGACTGAGGAGAAGTTGTTAAATCATATCGCTGTTGGGCTGCTGCTCCCGCTCCCTGAATTTCTGCTGGAGCATGAGCGGCAGGGAATCCGGGTCCGCCGGGTCGTATTCAAACATGACGGCCGTACCGAAGCAGGAGAAATATTTGCTGCCGTCAGGATGAAAGGCCACATTTTCATTATAGCCCACAATGGCCTGGGCCCCTTTGTTCATGGCCCGGCCCGCCATGCCGAAAAAGGCCTCTTCCGAGTCATAGCCCCGGCAGCAGACCAGGCCCAGCACCTTGGCGATGCGGCGGCCCTCCACCTGATGGGTGGTCACCACGGGAAAACGTCCGGCCAGAAAGACGTCACGCACGCGCGCGGTGGCGTCGGACGCCCGCGTCTGTTTCTCAGCCTTGCGGGCTTTTTTGTCATTGCCTCCCAGCAAAAAAAACATGCTGACCTCCGAACTTGGCGAAATCGGCGCACTTGGCGCTCTTGAATTGCCGGACCTGGCCGGACACGCAAAACTTTTCCGTTCTCCTTTTTGCAAACAGCTTGCCAAGCATATTTTTATCTTAATTATTCATAGGTTGGATATAAAAAATCCCGACAACTGTCAGCGTCTTGACGGTTGCCGGGATGAGGTGCTCCGCTTTCCGGAGAAAGGAAGCCGGAGCTTTGCAAAAATATTTTGCGCTACGACTGATTGGCCGCCCGCGCAAAGGCGTTATACGCCTCGCGGCTGCGACCGACGATACTATTCAGATCGCGCCGCAACGGGCTGTAAAAGCCTTCGGAGAGACCGCGCGCGAGTCCCTGGGGAAAGAGCGCGGCTTCCTTGAGAAAGGCCCGGTAAACCCGTTCCAGTTCCGGCGAAGCCGGGAAAGGCGGCCGCCCGGCAAGGGCAATGGCGGATTCCAGCTCCTGACGCAATTGCTCCAGGGCTTCCTTATCCGGCTTTTCCGGGCCGAGCAATCCGGCAGCCTTGCGGAAAAGGGAAAAAATCTTTTCAGCCGCCACAATCTGCCGTTGAAGCGGATGGTCGCGCAGCAGCACGTCCTCGGCCTGCGCGGCCCGGGCCTCCACAACTTCCAGATAACTGTCGCGGGCGGCCATAAAGGTCGCATGGGCCGCGCCCAGGCTTGCCGCCAGCTTTTTCCCCTGGGCTCCGTCGTCCCGGATGCTGTCGTCGCGCACGTATTTTTCCAGGGCCTTGTAATCCGCCAGCATGGCGTCCAGGGACTTGTCCATGTCCGTGACCCATTGAGCCAGATGCGCTTCCACCTCAGCCGAAAAAAGCCCCTTGGCGGGCGCGAGGCCTTTGGCCGCTTCGCCGCGCGCGCCGCGTACGGCGGGCCGGGGCGCGAGCTGCCAGTCTTCCAGATAGGCGCGCACATTGGTCAGCAACGCGTCGGGCTGGCCGTACCAGCCGCTGGCCAGCACTCCGGCGGCGGTATTGTAAAAGGCCACCATCCTGTCGGCCTGCTTCTTTTCCTCAGGCGTGGCCGGAGGCCGGGATACGGGCGCGGGGACAACGGAGGGAGCGGAAGCGGCAGACCCCGGCGAAGACGGCACGGCGTCAGGTGAGGCGGGCGCGCTTTGTCCGGCGGCACTGCCGCTTTTCTGGTCGTCGTCGGAACCGCAAGCCGCCAGAGCAAAGACCAGGCACAGGCAGCAGAACAAAAATAGTGCTTTTTTCATGGGAATAAACCGGGTTGTGCCTCTGTGCCGGGGGCTCCAGCGGAGAGGCGGGAATGCGTACAACAAAGCAAGGAAAAATGGCTCTAATCAGTGCTTCCGCAGGCCAGAGCATTTCAACTTTGAAATGCTCTAACGCCGAACGCGGTGAGGCGCGCCGCGAAGACCGACCCGACGGGCGGCCCGTAGGGCCGTGCCTGTAGCCCAAAGGGCGTACAGGCATCGAGAGCAACGCGGCGTGGATTCCGGAAAAGCGACCGAAGGCAGCCCGAAGGGCTGTCCCCGTTGGCGACAACGGAGCCATACGGGGATCGACAGCAGCGATAACCGCGCTTTTTCCGGAATGTCCCCTTTGAAGCGCAAAGCATTTCAAAGGTAATCTATTCTAGTCTCTGATCACAAAAATTTCGAGCATAGCCATGCTCTCAATTTTCGCAGGATCATCAGCGAAAAACCGCGTTTTTCACTGACCCACGGCGGCTACGCCCCGCAAAACCCTACAGGTTTTGGATGTCTAATTTTTCAAATCAGACCCTGGCCCTGATCCAGTCATTGAGCCCGGTGAGATCCTCGCCCCAGGGGAAGGGGCCGCCCTTGAGCTCCTGCCCTACCCCGTAGAACAAGGTGCCCACCTGTTCCGCCGCGTCGCGGTCCGTCACGGCGTCGCCCACCATCAGGGCGTTTTCGGGCTCCACCCCGGCGCTGCGCACGATTTCGGCCAGCAATTGGGCCTTGGCGGGCGGCGAACCGTGAATACCGGTAAAATAACCTTCCAGCCGCCGTTCGTGCAGCACCAGGCGCAGTTCCTCTTCCGGCGCGCCGGAGCAGACATAGAGCGGCAATCTGCCGTGCCAGCTTTCCAGCACGTCCCGCACGCCGGGAATCAGCGGGCAGCGACGCACTTCGTCCAGGGTATACTCCGCGAAGCGGCGGCCCCATTGGGTGGATTCCTCTTGGCTGATCTCGCGGCCCAGCACTTCGCGGAAGAACCACTCGAACTTCTTGTAGCGGCTGACCCCGCCGTGCACCGTATGGTACATGACGAAGCGGTCCCGCGCTTCCGGGCCGAAAGGCTCGGCCAGCCGGGCGAAGGCCCGCGTCTTGACCGGCACGCTGTCCAGAATCACTCCGTCGCAGTCAAAAACCAGACATTGCAAAGGCATAAATTTTCCTCAAAAAATAACGTCACGTATTGTCCCGGTTGCAACGGCGCATGCGAGAGCATTTCAAGTGTCAAATGCTCCGGGGCTGTTTCTAAATTGAGGCGTTTTGCCTTTCCAGCGAGGAAAACAAGCTTTTTGCGAAAGGAGTATACTCTCAATGGTACTCGACTGGAGCAAAAAGCGCAGATTGACGAAGCTGGAAGGCAAAAGAACCAATTTAGGACAGCCCCTAGCCCCGGCGGCCGATAACCTTGGCCGGCACCCCGGCCACAATGGAAAAAGGAGCCACATTGCGCGTCACCACAGCGCCCGCGCCGACCACGGCCCCGCGCCCGATGCGCACGTCGGGCGTGATCACGCAGTTGGCCCCAATCCAGACATCGTCTTCAATAATCACTTGGCCCGGCTGATGGCCCTGGTGCATGATGGGCAGATCCTGGCGCGCGAAGCGGTGATTGGCCGCGCGGATCACCGTGCCCGGCCCGATGGCCGTCTGCGCGCCGATCTCGATGCGGCCGTTGTCGGCCCCCAGATGGGCGCAGGGCGACACGGCCACATTCTCACCCAGCGTCAGGCTGCCGCCCCCGGCGGTCACGAAACAGCCCCGCCCCAGGCGCACGCCCCGGCCCAGACGCATATTGCGGCACCCGGCCAAGGTCAGGCCCGTGCCGAAACGCACCGAGCCGCAGGCCGCGAACAGCCAGCGCCAGGCCAGCAGGCGCAGGGCCAGGCCCAGAGGCGTGGGCACCCAGGCAAAAAGTGCGATCCAGAACTCTTCCAGGGCGGCCCCCAGGCGGGATTGGGCCGACGGCCTGTCTACATGCCCTGGGCCGCACGCACCACAGGAGCCGCAAGAACCGGAAGCCCCGGCGGAATCGGAAGAGCCCGGCGCGCCCGGAGGCGTGGCGGGCGAAGCGGGCCGCGCCATTTACTTGCTGTACTCCCGCATCAGGTCGTCGCCCTCCATGAGCCGGGCCACGCGCGCCAGATCCTCGGGCGTGTCCACGCTCCAGGTGCGGCAGTCCGTGGGCACCATGCGCACTTTTTCCCCGTATTCCAAAATACGCATCATATCCACGGATTCGTAGATTTCCAGCGGACTTTCCTCCATTTCATTGAAGCGGAGCAGATAATCGCGTCGGAAGGGAATAATGCAGACCTGTTTGCGCATGGGCACTTTATCCGAACCTTTTTTACGGGACGGAATGGGCTCGCGCGAGAAGTACAGGGCGTTATTGAAGCGGTCCACCACCACCTTGACCTCGTTGGGGTCCTCGAATTCTTCCAAGGTGTCCATCTCGGCCATGAGATTGACCACATTGATGGACGGATCGTCCAGCATGGGCTGCACGGCGGCGTCGATCATCTCTGGCCGGACCATGGGCTCGTCGCCCTGGACCATGACCACGATGTCGGCCTTCTTGCCCGTGGCCTCTTCGATCTTGAGCAGGGCCTCGGCGGTGCGCGTGGAGCAGCGCACATGGTGGTCGCCGGTCATCACGCATTTGAGGCCCGCATTCTTGCAGTAATCCTCAATGATGCTGTCGCAGGTGGCCACATAGGTATCGGACAGCACCTTGCTCATGGCCGTGCGGAAGGTCACATGGCCCACCATGGGCACATTGTGGATCAGGGCCAGCGGCTTGCCGGGATAGCGGCTGGAACCCATGCGCGCCGGGATGATGGCGATGATGTTCATTGATTCCTTCTCCTTGGAAAAGATGGCGATGTTATGTACGCGGCTGCAGACGCCGCAGCAGATCTTCCAGTTTTTTCCGCGCCGCGCTTTCGGCGGCCAGCCGCTCCCGCAGGGAGTTCAGGGCCTGTTCACTTTTGCCGATGGTATCAAAGAGCCCCCGCAAAAGATAGAAGGCCCCACCCTCGCCGTAGGCCGCGTTGTCCACCGGCCCGGCATAGGGGCTGCCGCCCAGGCGCAGCCAGCGGGCGTAATCCCGCTGCCATTCGGGGAAGCAGGCGGCCGTGAGCCCGTCGTTCCAGAGCTTGTACGCGCCGAAGGCGTGCACCACAGGCGCATACACGGTCGCCGGATTGCGCGGATGGCAGTTGAAGCGCCGGGGCAGTTCGGCCAGTTCGCCGGGCCGCTCGATGCGCATCCACTGGGCCAAGGCATTGAGAGCCGCCTGATCCGGATAGCGCAGCTTGGGACCATGGGCTTGCAGAAAATCCAGACAGCGTCGCTCCAGCGCCTCCGGATCGCGCAGGCCGCGCCGCCAGACCATGACGCCGGTATTCAGATTGGGCGCGTCGCCGTCCACACCGGGCACGGGCTCATAAAAATTGACAGCCGCCCCGCAGGTGCGGCCCTCGCCGGTGAATTCGGGATCTTCCACGGCCAGAGCCAGCGGGCCGTGGCTGAAGACATCCCCCAGGTCGTCCTGCACCACCAGGTCGGTATCCAGCCAGAGCACGCTTTCATAGTCGGCCAGCAGGCGGAAACAGGCGAATTTGGCCAGGGAGAGCGGGGAAAGAAGGCGCACGGCCTCGGGTCGAAGACCGTCGCAGGCCACGGCAAACGGTTCGCAATGCGCGCCCAGGCCTTCCAGCAGGGCCCGGTCCGACGGGCGCAGGCCGTCGTCGTGAAAGACGAGAATATCCGCGCCCAGATCCGGATTGTGCCGCCGCAGGGCCAGCAGCAATGTCCCGGCCGCAAAGGCCCAGTCGCCGGTGACGCCCAACGTCACCAGACGGGAGGACTTGCGGGCAGGCGCGCGACCAGGCTCGCAAAAAGGCCGGGCGTCGCCGCCCGCCAGGGCGTCAGGCGCCGTCTCAGTCATCCGTGGGGACCAGATATCCCCCTTCGGCCTGCAATTCCGTGTGCAGTTCCCTGTGCTCATCTTCCATGACCCGCAAAATGCCCTGCCCCAGGTCCACTGTCAGCGGCGGCACCAGCTTGCGGCCCACCTTGGGCATGAAAGCGTAGGGCGTGACCTGGTAATGTCCGCTATTGGGATCGTTCTGATAGTTGATGGTCAGCTCCTTGCCAAGCATTTCGCCGATCATCTTGAACAGATCCCCGACCCGCATGGGCTGGTTGCCGGAAATGATGATGTTCTGATTCTCGAATTCCGGGGCCAGCACCGCCAGGGTGGCCGTGGAGGCGTCGTCCACGTGCACGTATTCGCGCAGGGCCGTGGGCGCGCCGTAATAGGTGATCGCTCCCGTGGTCAAGGCTTCGTAGACAAAGCGGTGGATGGCGTTGCGCCTGTCCGCGCGCGGGCCGTAGAGCGAGCCGTAGCGCAGTATGGTATACGGCAACTTGTGCATGGCCTGGTAGTTCTCGATATAAATCTCGCAGGCCTGCTTGCTGCAACGGTAAAAGCCGCCGGATTTGCCGTAGACATAGAGGGAAGAGGCGAAGACGTAACGCCTGACCCGCTCCCTGCGGCAGGCCTCAAGGATCATGACGTTGCCCAGGACGTTGATCCGCGCCGTGTCCACCGGGCGGTTGTTGGCCTCGCCGATGTCCGCGATGCCCGCGTAGTTGAAGACCATGTCCGCGCCTTCCACGCCCCGGCGCACGGTTTCTTCGTCCAGGATATTGCCGGTCAGCATGGTCTGGTCCGGACGCAGCCAGGGCGAGGGATGCAGATCCACAATGGTCACCGCGTGCCCGGCCTCGGAGAGCTTGTCGCAGATATGCGAGCCCAGAAAGCCGGAACCGCCGAAAACAGTTATTTTCACAGCTAGTTCTCCACGCCGGGGCGTTCGGCCCCTTGCCATAAAAATACCGAATCAATGCCGTAGGCGATGAAACGGCTGCCCGCCGCCACCTGCCGGGCCAGTTCCGCCGGGTCCGGCTGCACGATATGCAGGCCCATGCGCGCCTTGTGCTTGCGGCAGGCCGCCTGAATGCGCGCCATGGCCGCCTGGAAGTCCGGATGGTCGAATTGCGCGGTCAGGCCCATGCTGCCCGAAAGGTCGTAGGGCCCCACCATGATGGCGTCCAGGCGGGGATGGGTCAGAATGGCGTCCAGATTGTCCACGGCCCGGATGTGTTCGATCTGGGCCACCAGAAACAGCCCCGGCGCGCGTTCTTGCCGGTAGTTCTCAAAATCCTTGCCGAAGACGTTGGCCCGGCAATAGCCCACGCCGCGATATTCCGCGGCGGTTTCGCCCGCTTTGCGCCAACTGTCCTGACCGGGATACACGGACCAGTCAATGGCCCGGTCGAGCTGTTCCCGGCTTTCGATCATGGGAAAGATCAGGCCCTGGGCCCCGGCTTCCAGCGCGGACTTGATCTGGCTTTTTGCAGCCTCGGGCAGGCGGGCGAAGGGCGCGGCCCCTCCGCACTCAATGGCCCGGAAGATATCCGGCAGGCCGGTGCGGCCGAAGGAGCCGTGTTCCATGTCCACGGCCACCCAGTCGTATCCGGCGCGCGCCATGAGCTCGGCCACGTCCGTGGAGGGCAGTTGCAGCCAAGTGCCCACGGTGGGCTTGTCGCGGGCCAGCAGGGCGCGGATGTCATGTACTGTCATATGAAAACGGCTTGCCGCCGGGGGTTGGAGTTGCGGGACGATGCAGCATAGCGCTTGGCCGTCCGGGGCGCAATATCTCCGCCGGGGGCATGCAGGGCAATCAAATGAATAGGATGAGCATTTTTTGTGTCCGGAGTGAAAAAGAAAAACACTCTTGCCCCAGCCTTCCTGTGCCTTTGCAATTATTTTACAAAATCCGCCTCTTCCGCGCGGGCGGCGTTATCGGCGCGTTTTTGCTGCTCACGTACTTGAGTAGCGCACCTCACGGTGGAAAAGATCGCGCGGCACAGGCGGGAAGGCCGTAACCAGGTCGTGAAGGCCCAGAGGCGCAGCCCGCAGAAATGACACCCCCGAAGCGGCTGCCGCAGTTCGCCCCACAGTCGGAACCAAAGGTTCTCTTCTCCCGGCAAGAAGAACGCCCCCACTTTTCGCAAGTGGGGGCGTTCTCTGAGTCTAGGGGAATATTTTATAAGTAGGCCCCTATTCTTTCCATTTTGAAAGACGCTGTAATATAAAAGTCATCCGCTGGTATTTTAGTATTTCTTCATCTGTAGCATCCTTCAAAAATCTAATAAATTCTTTCGATGACTCTTCTACTATTTCTTGTAGAGGGCCATCGTCAATTTGTACTACTAGAGAAATAGGTAAGCCTAATCCTTTAGATATAGCAAAAATTCGGGAATAAGCAGGATTTTCTCGTCCATGCTCAATGTTTGATAATGTATTTGCCGGTACACCGGATAATCGTGATAGATCTGCAAGCGATAAATTGGCTTGTTCCCGAAAGCACTTTATACGCTTTCCAATGCGTATTAACTCTTCCGATTCTTTATAGCTATTTTTAGCCATTGTACTTACATCAAATATTAGTTATTAATCTTTTTCTTTCCAAGAATTGATTCTTTGAAATATAAGAATAAGTTGATTGAGCTTTTTACGTTCTTCATCATTCAGTTCATTAAACAATATTAGCAGTTCTTTTGCGGACTCAATATATATATCCCGCAACATCATATCCTCATATTGGACAAGAACTGTAATAGGTATACCTAATCCAGCAGCTAAATTACATAGTGTTTCATATCGAGGATTTCCTTTTCCTCGTTCAAGTTCGGCAAGTGTAGTCGGTGCCACATCGGCCAGAGCAGCGAGTTGGGCGATAGTGAGCCCAGCGCGCTCTCTGTACGTCCGTACTCGCCTGCCAAGCAAAATCGACCGGCTTATGCGCTTTTCTGACTGATTCATCCTTTATACATAGCAGAAAACACTATCAATGGGATCAGTTTATTACGTAAAAATTGGAACAGTATATATCAAAAAAATTTCTACTTAACAATATCTATTACCACAGATATATATTTAAAAATATAATAATTTTACATAGATAAAAATTATTGCCGAAAATTTGATTCAAATAAATGCGGTAAACACTATAAAAAACATACATACAAACTATTCATAAGCAAATCTATCATAACTAGCTGTATTCTTTAAATAGATTTCCTCCTTCCACCATTGCATCAGCATAACTATTTAAAATGAAAGAATATTTAAAAAAGAAGTGTCAAATTTGGAAGGGGTCAATGGAACCAAATTTTTCTAGATATCCCATGACCTCATATGATTCCAGCGTATTATTTGATTGTATTAATGAAAAAAGTCACGCATCGCCCAAGTGGATACTTACTGGACGCGGGGATCAGTATATCACCGCTAACTCAGAATCTATTTCTGAAAAAATAGATATAATTATGCAGTTAGCTAATAAAAATAAAATGGTTAGAAAAAGAATGCTGTATCTATATGGAAAGAAAAGTTGCTTTTTATCCTAACTATATCCATATTACTAATACAAATAAATCAAATATTTTATTTTTTGAATATAGTTGTAGTCCAAATTTGAAATAATGTAATGCTCTAAATTTTTAGGCTCCGCAGAATAAAGTGAATGTAAGAAATCATTATACCTGAATTTCTAACACTTGGAGACAATATGTTATTAAATATAACATCTCAAAACAAGTTTGATATTTATGTAGATGACCCCAAATATATTCTTATACGCTTATACGAAGTTACAAAAACAACCAAACCGCAAGAGCTGGCAGAGATACTTCACACTGATATTTCTGCCATCGCAACTCTTATGGAAGAAAATCACATTCCATGTACTGGTTGATGGTACTTCACGCAACAAACAATGTTTCTCCAATGTGGATTCTCTTTGGTATAGGAGATATTTATTACAAGGATTGCTATTTTGATGCACTCGGTCTTCATTCTGCATGGGTTGGTTAGCTATAGGTTCTGTTATTCAACATTTAACTAGGAGTCTATCATGACTACAGAATCAAAAACATCAACCAATTTTGGGAAAAAATTTTCTTCAAAACTATTAGAACCAATCCTTCAGCGACTTAATGTAAATACATCTTTTGAGGCCGCAATGATTCTTGATGTGCGGCCATCAGTCTTTTATGAGAGTGAAAAAAAGGCAGCATTTCAGATGAAATTTATATAGCTCTAGCACGACACGGTATTGACATAAGAGAGCTTATATCAAAAAAAGCGCCTATAGAAATAGTAGAGCTTTTATCTGAAATTTTGGGTGTTGAACCCGAAGCAAGTGTTATTGCCCAAGCACTTGGAGTAAGAAATGAAGATATTACATTGTGTGAAAAATTAGACTATATAACGAATAAACTCTGTATTGCACTTGCAAGAAAGGGCTATGATATTAGAGAGTTTTGGATGAATACAGCCTCCTTGGAGCAATGAAAGTTCTCCCAAAAGCCCCATCTGGGGCTTTTTGTAAATCTCTATGCCGATAAAACAACTTATTATAAAAGTATTTCAATACCTTTTCGACTGATTATGTCTAAAAGTTTGCATGAAGGGCCGCCAGTATTTTTTGCCTGCCTCCCATGCGGGTACTGTCGAGGTGCTGGTATTTATGTACATGGCAAACACGCTCTGGCTTACTTGCAAGCTACTACGCAATGCTTTGACTTGTTCTGTATATTTGGGACTTGAAGAGCTTGATAGATAGCTTCATATGTCTGCAAACGACGCTTGTTCATGATTTCTGCCGAATGCGGATCATTCGCAGTTTCATAGACTCCCTCTAAAATCCGACTACGTTCAGGCATGATGTACCTCCTGAATTTTTCCCTCTATGATGGCGGTATCTAAATCTGAATCTGTATACTCTAGCAAATCCTGAGCAAGCATTTGCAGATACGAAAGTTCCGCCAGGGTAAGATTTTCTTTTTCATTCCGGCGTTTTTTCATGATCGCCGCCGCGCGGCCCCGCCAAAGCCCGTCCTTCTTTCCCTTTGCCCACAAAGCGGCTATGCTGGCCGGGAACACGTTTATCCGCGCAGTTGGCGCAATTGGCGCCATCGGCCCCAGGAGAAGCCCATGTCTTTCAAACGCAACGTCTATCTGAAAACCCTGTCCCTGCCCGAGGCAGTGGGCAAAGTGCTGGACGCCCTGGCCCGATCCACAGTGCGGGGTGACGTGCCCGCGCCCGCGCCGGGCAAAACGCTCTGCCCGGCCCAGGAGGCCGTGGGCCGGGTGCTGTACGAGGCCGTGCACGCCCGTTATTCCTCGCCCACCTGCCATGCGGCGGCCATGGACGGCTACGCCGTACGCGCGGCGGACACCTTTGCGGCGCGCGAGGGCGAGCCCGTGCTGTTGCGCGAGGGCGAAAGCTGTTTCGCGGTCAATACCGGCCATCCCCTGCCCGCGGACTGCGACGCCGTGATCATGATCGAGCACGTGGCCGTGGACGGCAAGGGCGGCGTGAGCATCGAGGCCCCGGCCTTTCCCTGGCAGCATGTGCGGCGCATCGGCGAGGACATTGTGGCCACGGAACTGCTCTTCCCGCGCAACCACCAGATCCGGCCCTGCGACGTGGGGGCCCTGCTCTCCGGCGGCATCTGGGAGGTGCCGGTATGGGAGCGGGTGCTGGTGCGCATCATCCCCACCGGCGACGAGGTGCTGGACTTCGAGCAGCGGCCCGATCCGGGCCGGGGGCAGGTGGTGGAATCCAACTCCCAGGTGCTGGCGGCCCTGGCCCGCGAGCTGGGCTGCCGGGTGGAGCGCGTCAAACCCGTGCCGGACCAGCCTGAGCAATTGCGCGCGGCCCTGCGGGACAGCCTGGACGCGGGCGCGCATGTGGTCATCTTCTGCGCCGGTTCCTCGGCGGGCAGCAAGGACTACACCCGCTCGATCCTGGAAAGCGAAGGGGAAATTCTGGTCCACGGCATCGCGGCCATGCCCGGCAAGCCCTCGCTGGCGGCCATCTGCCGGGGGCGGCCCGTGTTCGGCGCGCCGGGCTATCCGGTGAGCAGCCTGATCTGCTTTGAGGAACTGATCACCCCGGCCATCTGCCTGCTGGCCCATCGGCCCCTGCCCGCGCGGCCCGAAATCGAAGTGGAGCTGACCCGCAGCCTGCCTTCGCGCCTGGGCCTGGAGGAATTCGTGCATCTGGCCGTGGGCCGGGTGGGGGAAAAGGCCGTGGGCATCCCGCTCAACCGGGGCGCGGGCAACATCAGCACCGTGACGCGCGCCCAGGCGGTCATGCGCATCCCGGCCGAGGCCGAGGGCGCGGCCGAAGGCAGCCTGGTGCGGGCACGGCTTTCCGTGCCGCCCGCCCGGCTCTATGACAATCTGATCTGCGTGGGCAGCCACGACAACGTGCTGGACCTCCTGGCCGATGAACTCATGGGCCTGCCGCACGCCTTCCGCCTGATTTCCGCGCACGTGGGCAGCATGGGCGGCATCACGGCCCTGAAAAAGAATGCCTGCCATATTGCGGGCATGCATCTGCTGGAAGAAGACACCGGCGACTTCAATTTCGCCTTTCTGCACAAATATTATCCCGCAGGCAGAATCATCCTGCTCAATCTGGCCATCCGTCAGCAGGGCCTGATCGTCCCGGCGGGCAACCCCAAAGGCATTCAGGGCGTGGAGGATCTCAAGGGCCGGGGCCTGCGCTACATCAACCGCCAGCGCGGCGCGGGCACGCGCATTCTCTTTGACTGGCATCTGCGGCGCGCGGGCCTCAAACCGGCCGACGTGGACGGCTACGCCAAGGAGGAAAGCACCCATATGGCCGTGGCCGTCAACGTGCTGACCGGCGCGGCGGACTGCGGCATGGGTATTTTCGCGGCGGCGCGGGCTTTGGGCCTGGATTTCGTGCCCCTGGCGCGCGAGCGCTATGATCTGGCTGTTCCCGAACGCTTCTGGGAAGACCCGCGCATTCTGGCCGTGCGCGACATGCTGCTGACCGATGCCTTCAAAACCCGCCTGGAAAATCTGGGCGGCTATGAAACCCGGCTCACCGGCCGGATCATGCGGCCCGGCGTCCGATTGGGGGAATAGAACGTTATGCGCTTGGGCGGCGAGCAATGTTCAGGCGGCCCACATCGCCCGCCGCCCCATGTTCCCATTATTCCACTGTTCCGCTGTAAACGACGGCATAAAGGGCCACGGGCTCGAAGTTACACGCATATCTCAGGAGGACATACCATGAAAGTCGGCATTATTCGTTGCCAGCAGACAGAGGATTACTGCCCCGGAACCACGGACTTCGTCACGGCCGCCAAAGGCAAGGGCTCGTTTGAAGCTCTGGGGGCCTGCGAGGTGGTGGGCTTCATTTCCTGCGGGGGCTGTCCCGGCAAGCGCGCCGTGCT
This sequence comes from Desulfovibrio fairfieldensis, assembly GCF_001553605.1. Taxonomy (NCBI): domain Bacteria; kingdom Pseudomonadati; phylum Thermodesulfobacteriota; class Desulfovibrionia; order Desulfovibrionales; family Desulfovibrionaceae; genus Desulfovibrio; species Desulfovibrio fairfieldensis. The sequence goes on along the minus strand of NZ_CP014229.1, from coordinate 576,789 downwards.
GCGTGCCCAGATGCTCCGCGACCGGGGCGCCGAGGCCGTGGCCCTGGCCTCCTGTATCACCACGGGCAACCCCATCGGCTTTCCCTGTCCCAACCGGGACATGATGTTGGCGGCCATCCGCCGCAAACTGGGAGACGATTTCCCGGTGTTGGAATACACCCATTAGAGCAAAATAACTTTGAAAAGGCGGCTGCGAAAACTGGCACCTTCTCAAAGGTAATCCGCTCCAAGGCGGATCGCCTTGCTTTAGATGAAAGCAGGAGCGGCGGCCGGATCGCATGTCCGGACGCCGCTCCCTCTTTTTTATCCGTCTGGGAAACCCGTTCAGGCCTTTTGCCAGGAAAATACCAGGGGGTCTCTCCGCTCCGACGGCGGCAGCTTTCCTTTGCTGTAGCCCAGACTCATGGGACAGACCAGGGAGTAGGACCCCGGTACATTGTGAGCCCGCTTGAATTCGGGCGTATCCAGAACATGCTCGCCGAAGCCCAGCCAGCAGGAACCGATGCCCATGCTGTGCGCGGCAAGCATAATATTGGCCGCGCACAGAGTGCAGTCGTAGACATACCAGTGGGACGCCGTATCGCCGTAAATAAGCAACAAGGTGTCGGCATGGTTGAACACGCTGTAGGAAGGTTTGTCCAGCCACTCCCTGTATTGCTCAAAATAGGGGTAGGCGTCGAGATTTTCCAGGAGCCAGGCCCTGGCCGTTTCGGAAAGGAAGCGGATTTCCTCCCTGTCCTGAATGACCGCGAAACCCCAGGGCTGCTCGTTGGAGCCCGTGGCCGCCTTGACGCCCAGCGTCAGAAGTTCGCGCAGGGTCTCCTCCTCAATGTGCCTGTCCGTATATGTGCGTATGCTGCGTCGTGTTCTGATGCATTCCAGAATGTTCATATTGTTTCTCCTTACGAATAAAATGACACGCCCCAAGCATACCTCCACTCCGCACCAAAGACAAAGGGGCGCGCCGCCGTGCGACGCGCCCCCTCAGGCGAAAAAACGCTGCCCCGCGCCTTACTTGGACACGGCCAGGATGACGTGCATGGCCTTGACGATGGCCGTGACTTTTTTGCCCGGAGCCAGCTGGAGCTTGTCCACGCTGCCCATGGTCACGATGGAGGTGATGCCCGCGCCGCCGGGCAGGTCCACCAGCACTTCGGCATTGACCGCGCCGGGAGTGACCTTGGCCACCGTGCCGTTGAACTGGTTGCGGGTGGAGAGCAGATAGTCCTCGGCGTCGTTCATCAGCAGGACAAAGCTGGCCTTGATCAGGGCCATGGCTTCCACGCCGGGCTTGAGGCCCAGCTTTTCGGTGCTGGCCTGGGTGATGGAAGCCACAATGGTTTGGCCGCCCTCGACGCTCAGTTCCACTTCATCATTGACCGCGCCGGAACGGACCGCAACAACTTTGCCGTGAAAAACATTTCTTGCGCTGGTTTTCATACTCTTTCTCCTTGCTGCGGTGCGAAGTCCGCATCTATGGCGACGGTTTTCCGCCGCCGCAATGTCATTATTGAATACCTGATTATATAAACGCTTTCAGATCAAAGGTCCAGCCTGTCACGCTTTCCGGTGCCCATCCCGCCTTGCCGCGGGGTAATTCCACTCCCCGCGCGCCGCCAACTCCCTGAACCCCTTTAAAATCACGCTTTCAACAAAAAGCGTGATCATTCTCACGCTTTTGCCTCCGCCGATCCTTAATCGACGGCCCCAGATATTTTTTTAGAAAAAATATCCCGGGCATACAAAAAGGCGGAGGGGGAGCTCCGCCTTTTGCCATCCGGATGGAGGCCGGATGTTGTATCCCGGCGAGATTGGGGCACGCCCGGCATTTGGAAATTCTGTTTCTATTTTTCCGCGGACACGCCTCAGAAGGGCCAAATATTATCCATCAGCCGTGTAAACCAGCCCGGCTTCTGCTTGTCGGCCAGCACGCCGCGTCCGTAGTATTCAATGCTCGCATCCGCGATCTGGGTGGAATAGACGCTGTTTTCCGCATCCACGTCCTTGGCGCGGATCATGCCGCGCACCACCATGTACTCGGTTTCCTCGTTGACCCGGATCTCGCGCGCGCCCTCGATCTGCAGCAGGCCGCCGGGCAGCACGCGCAGGACACGGGCCGCCATGGAGGTGGTCACGTAATTTTCACGCTTGGTCTTGCCCGTGGCCGAAAGATCGCTGACCGACGAGGTGTTCAGCACCGGCGTGCCCACGCGGGCCTGCGGGCCGATGCCCACCAGGGGCACAAAGCCGGTCTTGCTTTTGCCGAACATGGCGGCGACCTGGTAGTCGTTAGAGCCGTCCTTGTTGGCCGTGGTTTCGGCCTTGTTCTGGGCCTTGGTGTTTTCCACCAATTTGACCACCACGATGTCGCCCACGCGCCGGGCGCGGCTGTCGGCAAAGAGGGTGTCCTCCTCGCTGGCGGCGAAGAGCGAGCCGGGATTGTTCGGGCCGCTGGTTTCCTGGCGGTATTCCTGCGGCGGCGTGACCGGATGCTGCAGGGCCGGGCGCTTGTGCGCGCCGCCTCCGCAGGCCGCGCAGAGCAGAAAAGCCAGCCCCAGGACCGGGACGATCAGTTGTGTCTTCATACGCTCCACTCCTCTCAGCCGCGATGAGACGGCCTAATGTATCTCCACTGTGCTGCCGTCTTTGACGGTGGCGTAGATCTGCTTTTTGGTTTGCAAATTCCGCACCGGAATCGTGGCGCCGGGTTCGCCGTCCGCCAGGGCTTCCGCCTGGGTGGTCATGCGCAGATTGCCGCGCGTGTAAATCAAGCTCAGTATCGTGCCGCGCCGGACCATAAGCTGGCTGGCAAGATCGCTCTGCAGGATGGGCTCGCCCGTGATCAGGGAACGCGTCACCTGCCAGGGGCCGCCGTGGCCGTCCCAGGGCAGATCGCGCAGCTGGCTGGCGTTGATGCGCATGAAGGTCACGGCTTCGGGCGTCAGCGCGTCGCCTTTGCCTAAAGGCCGGGAAGCCGCGGGCACGGTGATCCAGAGGGTCAGGTTGACCGTGCCGGACACCCGCCGCAGCACCGTGCCGTCCGCCTCCTGCACGGCGAAGCGCAGAGGCACGCGGCCCGGCGTGAGCTTGCCGGGCTCCAGCTGGACGCGCTGCTGACTGTGTGCCAGGAAAATGTATTCCGGCAGACGAAACTCGTTCAGTTCCGCCTCTCCGGGCATGGCGGACAGTTGCGGCGTCAGGCTTTTGACGACATAGGAACGCAGGTCATCTTCCCTGAACACCAGGCCGCCGCGCTGGATCACCAGCGAGGTGGGCAGAATGCAGCGCGCGGCCAGCTCATTGCCCAGGCTCTGGCGCAGGGCCTGGGAGAGGCGGGAGCGGTTGATCTGAAGGGGTTTGCCCTCTTCCGGCGGCGCGGGCCAGAGCCGGCGGCTTTTAAGGTCGCTCCAGAGCGCGGGGTCCATATGCCCCAGGGGCGCGGCAATGTCGCCCAGCAGCACGCTGTCGGTATTGGTCACGGCCGCCGGGGCCACCTTGAGCCGCCACTCGCCCTGTTCCAGCATGGGCAACTGATCTCCGGACGCCGGGGGCGCCGCCAGGGGCGCGGCATTGGCCGCGATGAGACCGCGGGTCTTGGCCGCGCGCTGGTCCTGGGCATCGTCGGCCAGAGGCAACTGGGCGGCGCGCACCTGCGGCGGACGCAACTGGCGCTTGATCTGCGAGGGCGAGCGGCGGTTGTTGCGCTCGCTGTCCTGCCAGACGGCCTGCGGCACGCCGCCCTGGGGCCAGGCCCGCAACGGCGCGGGCCACAGGGTGCAGAGCAAGGCCAGGACCACGGCCAGAACCGGCGCAACAGCCGATTTTCGCGCCGAAATCCCTTGCATGGTAAGCATATGCCGTCCGCCCCGCATCTCCCTTCGCTCCTAATTGAAATGCCCTAACTGCGCTTGAGCTGCACAGCCATGCCCAGCATGGAGTCCGAAGTCTGAATGGCCTTGGAGTTGACCTCGTAAGCGCGCTGGCCCACGATCATATTGACCATCTCGTCCACCACTTCCACATTGGACATTTCCAGAAAGCCCTGGGCCAGAGTGCCCACGTTGTCCGTGCCGGGCACGCCTTCGGTTTCCGCGCCCGAGGCTTCGGTGGGCGTGTAGAGGTTGCGGCCGCGCGCGTCCAGGCCCGCCGGATTGATGAAGGTGTAGAGAGGAATTTCCGCGCCCGCGATTTCCTGGCCCTCGCTGTCCAAGGCCGCGATGTGCCCGGTGGAGGAAATGGAAATGTTCTTGGTTTCCGCCGGGACGGCGAATTCCGGCTGCAGAATGTAGCCGTTGGCCGTGACCACGGTGCCGTCCTGATTGAGCTTGAAGGAACCGGCGCGGGTGTACATCAGTTCGCCGTTCACATCCACCTGGAAAAAGCCGTCGCCTTCAACGGCCACGTCCAGGGCGTTGCCCGTATTCTGGAAGTCGCCCTGGGTGAAGAACTTGTGCACGGCCGTGGGCCGCACGCCCATGCCCACCTGGATGCCCACGGGCAGCCGGTTGTCGCCTTCGGTAATGGACCCGGCGATCTTCATGGTCTGGTACATCAGATCCTCAAACTCGGCCCGGCTTTTTTTGAAGCCCGTGGTGTTGACGTTGGCCAGGTTGTTGGAAATGACGTCGATGTTGAGCTGCTGGGCCACCATGCCCGTGGCGCCGGTATACAGGGAACGCATCATGGGGATTTCTCCTTCTCTCAGTCACGCGGGAGGGCCGCGCGCGGGCTAGCCCTGGCGGCGCCCTATTTTTTCATTGGCCGCACGGTCCAGGCTGTCCGAGGACTGCATCACCTTTTGATAAGCCTCAAACTGACGCTGCACCTCGATCATATTGACCATTTCCGTCACCACCTGCACGTTGGCCGCTTCGGCGAAGCCCTGCTCCAACCGCGCACCGGCCAGGTAGGCGTCGCCCTCGGCCACAGCCACTTTTTCGCGCGGGCGGAAAAGGTTATGGCCCAGTTTTTCCAGGTTCTGCGGATCGTCCACGTTGATCAGCGCGATCTGGTTGACCACCGCGCCGTCGGCAATGACCTGGCCGTCGCCGCCGATGAGCACATTGCGCGTGCCCGCCGGGATGACGACATTGCCGCCCGTTCCCTGGAGCGGATAGCCCTGGGGGGTCATCACCGTGCCGTCGCCGGACAACAGAAAATGCCCGTTGCGCGTCAAATAATCCCCGTTGGGCGTGGTTACCCGGAAAAAGGCGTTTTCGCCGTTGATGGCCACATCCAGCGGATCGCCGGTGAACTGCATGGAGCCCTGGGAAAAGTCGATTTGGGACACGGCGACGCGCGGGCGCGCCATGTTCTTGGGCTCGGGAAACAGGGGGTCGGAACGCAGATTCATCAGCGGCTCGCGGATTTCGTCATGCGCGTAGGAGGCCATGGTATCCTTGAATGCCAGGGTGTCGCGCTTGTAGCCGTGGGTATTCACGTTCGCCAAATTATTGGCGATGAAGTTCATGCGGTGTTCTGTGGTCAGCGCGCCGAACAGCCCGCTAAACAACGCGTCTTGCATAAAAAACTCCTTTGTCCGCAGCTTGTTGCCCAAAACGGGACGAAGCCGTTGCCCAAGGCCGGAGAGGCCTTTGCCGAAAAATATGCAAGGAGCGGGCCAATCAGCGGCGGCACGGCCGGCCGTTTCGCGCGCGGCGGCCGGGACGTGAACGGAGCCCTATGGATTTGCAGGCACTCCGGACCGACTCTGAGTAAATATTTTTATGTTCTATATCAGTTAATTAATTATTTATTACATAGAAGTACAACAAGTAAAGAAAACTTTTCTCATTTTGAAATGCGGAACATCGTCGGACCGGCAAAAACAGTAACGCAAAAATAACTTGCCTTGTATCCACACAGCATGTTATGTATTTGATACAATCCGAAAAAGGAGGTGCGCCTATGCCTTGGCAGAATATGCTCAATGAAAATATGACGACAGCTGAGCAACTGCAAAAGCACATCTTCTTCCGGGAAGAGCATTTGGAGCAATTGCAACGGATTAGCAAGCGGTTTCCCTTCTCGATTCCGCCCTATTATCTGTCTCTGATCGACCCATCAGATCCTCATGATCCCATACGGAAGATGTGCGTTCCCGCCCTGGACGAGCTTGACCCGGGCGGACGCCTCGACACCAGCGGCGAAGCATCAAATACGGTGCTGACAGGCTTGCAGCACAAGTACAGACAGACGGCGCTGGTTCTCTCCACCAATGCCTGCGCCATGTACTGCCGCCATTGCTTCCGCAAGCGCCTGGTGGGTCTGGAAGGCCGGGAAACGCAGCCGCGGCGCGACAAGATCCTGGCGTATATCCGCAAGCATCACGAGATCAGCAATGTTCTGCTTTCCGGCGGCGACGCCCTGCTCAACCCCACGCCCGTGCTCCATGAATACCTGGAGGAGCTGAGCGGCATGGAGCATCTGGATGTCGTCAGGATTTGCAGCCGCACGCCGGTAGTTCTGCCCATGCGGATTTACATGGATCAGAAGCTGCTGGACCTGTTCAAGGAATACGGCGCGCAAAAACATCTCTGTCTGGTCACCCAGTTCAACCACCCGCGCGAACTGAGCCCGCAGGCCCAGCGGGCCCTGGACGCCCTGCAGGAATGCGGCGTCATGGTGCGCAATCAGACAGTGCTGCTGCACGGCGTCAACGATCACGGCCCGACCCTGGGAAAGCTGCTGAAGGAGTTGGTGCGCCGAGGCGTCGTGCCCTACTACGTTTTTCAATGCCGCCCTGTAACCGGCGTAAAAAACAACTTCCAGGTGCCCATTTCGCAAGCCTACGCCATCGTGGAAGAGGCCAAGCAAATGCAGAACGGCCTGGGCAAGACATTCCGCTATGTGCTTTCGCACGAGACAGGCAAGATAGAAATACTCGGTCCTGTGGGAAACGGGCGCTGGCTCTTCAAGTATCACCAGGCCAAGACGCAGGAAGACCAGGGCCGTCTGTTCAGCGTGACGCTGCGCCCAGGCCAGCGCTGGCTGGGCGGGAAGGATGTGCGTGAGATTCCGTGGGAAGACGCGGAGGATTCCGTGGGCGCGTCCGCCTGAGCATGTCAACACAAGAAGATTGCGGAATGCTCCGGCGATGAAACGTCAAAGCCCGGCTGTTGGAATGGCCGGGCTTTGACGTTTCGAGTTCTTCACGGCGGCCGCCATAAAAAACCGTGCCCCATTGCGGAGGCACGGCAATAAAGTGCAGATGCAATACCCACGCTCGGCTTGCGGGGCGCGTGACGGGCCATCACTTGGCGAGATAAGCCTCCAGCGGCTTGACCCTGTAGCTGTTGACGGGCATCAGATCTGTGGTCACATATCCCGGAGCGGCATTGATCAGATCCGGGATACGGTTCACAATGGTGGCGCAGGTCAATTCCACCGTGGCCGGACGGTTGATGACCACTTGCGTGTCCGGTTCCCCGTAAAGGGTCCAATCGTTGCGGTCAAATTCCTCGGGCGCGTAGACCTTGCCCACGCACTCGGTTTCCAGGGTCACGCCCTCCTCGGTCTCGGTGGTGACCACAGCGGACATGCCCGTGGCATGGCCTGCGGGAATGGTCATGCCTAGGGTTTCCGAATGTAATTCCTTGTCATAAGTCTGAGGAACACATTTCTGCACCTGGCTTTTGACGGTCAGGCCCAGACGTTCGGCCAGCCAGCCGTTGACGTTCCACATATAGGAGGGCAGAAATTCGCCTTGGTCGATAAGTTTCTGCCGTTCCGCCGGAGAAATATTGTCCGCGGCCGCGATCTCTTTCTCAAAGTCGGCCAGGTTCAGGCCCGTGCCGTGGGCTTTGGCCAGGGCGATGCCGTAGTCCTCCACATTGTAGCTGGAGCTGCCCCGAATCGTGTTGATTTTGTGCATGGCCCCGGCCAATGTGGCGATAAGATTGCCCCAGAAAACATCCTGATAGCCCGAGCCGCTGATAGTGCAGCCGGTCTTTTTCGCCAGGGCGTCCACCTCGCGGGTCAGGGAGGGCGAGGAGTTCATGGGGAAAATGGCTTCCTCATTGGTGGTAATGGCATTGACGCCGTTTTTGGCGCAGACCAACAGAGCGTCGCGGATGTCGCGCATCAGGCTCATGGTGGTGATAATGCAGGCGTCGGGCTTGAGAGAGGCCAATACGGCATCAGCCTCGGCGGCGTCACGCACCTTCACGCCCTTGGCCGGGCCGCCCATGATCTCACCGATATCCTTGCCGATAATTTCCGGATTGACGTCAAAGGCAGCCACAATTTCTCCGCCCTTTTCATATATGTAGCGCATGGTATATTTAGCCATTTTACCGCAGCCGTACTGCGCGATGCGTAACTTAGCCATGGCCGTTCTCCTTGAAGTTGAAGGTGGGAGAGACAAACAGTCTCCATCCTAGAGAGTTAGTGCCGGAAGCGGCAAAGCACAAGTGGGCAGGATACGCCGAGATAGCGTCAAGGAAGCGGCGTGCAGGCGCGAAGAAGCCCGAGAGGATACCTCCCAGCGGCAAAAAAACTCCCCGGGCAGTTTTAGAAGCAGGCGCGCGGGTTTTCCAGCCTGTCCGGTTCAAGATAAGGTGAAGAAGGGAGGAAGGAAGCGGTGGGCTGGTTCGGGGATTCGCGGACTTGGGGGGTCTTGCAGGCGCGGCAGCATAGAGCGGACAAGAGAAGCCCCCCTTGCGCTGAGAGCGGCGAGGGGGGCTTCCGAGCAATTTTTGGCAGCGGCCTACTTTCCCACATGACGTTATGCAGTATCATCGGCGAGGAAGAGCTTAACTACCGAGTTCGGAATGGGATCGGGTGTACCCTCTTCTCTATGGCTGCCAAAAAATTTGGCAAAATATAATTGACAGGGAAGGAAGGAGTTTTTCAAGAGAACAAGCCTCACGGGCTATTAGTACTGGTCAGCTCCACGCCTCGCGGCGCTTCCACCCCCAGCCTATCAACGAGGTAGTCTACCTCGGCCCTTCAGGACTTGCGTCAGGGAGAACTTATCTTAAGGCAGGCTTCCCGCTTAGATGCTTTCAGCGGTTATCCCTTCCGCACATAGCTACCCTGCTATGCCGTTGGCACGACAACAGGTCCACCAGGGGTGCGTCCATCCCGGTCCTCTCGTACTAGGGACAGGCCCTTTCAATTCTCCAGCGCCCACAGAAGATAGGGACCAAACTGTCTCACGACGTTTTAAACCCAGCTCGCGTACCACTTTAAACGGCGAACAGCCGTACCCTTGGGACCTGCTTCAGCCCCAGGATGTGATGAGCCGACATCGAGGTGCCAAACCGCATCGTCGATGTGAACTCTTGGATGCGATCAGCCTGTTATCCCCGGCGTACCTTTTATCCAATGAGCGATGGCCCTTCCATTCGGGACCACCGGATCACTAACACCTACTTTCGTACCTGCTCGAGATGTCTCTCTCGCAGTCAAGCTCCCTTATGCGTTTGCACTCGACGGCTGGTTTCCAATCAGCCTGAGGGAACCTTTGCATGCCTCCGTTACATTTTAGGAGGCGACCGCCCCAGTCAAACTACCCACCAGACACTGTTCCCTCGCCGGCTTACGGCTGAGGGTTAGGGACCTGAAAAAACAAGGGTGGTATTTCAACAATGGCTCCCTCCATACTAGCGTACAGAGTTCACAGCCTCCCACCTATCCTACACATGCAGGTTCAAATCCCAATGTCAAGCTATAGTAAAGGTGCACAGGGTCTTTCCGTCTTTCTGCGGGTACACGGCATTTTCACCGCGACTTCAATTTCACCGAGTCTCTGGCCGAGACAGTGTGGAGATCGTTACGCCATTCGTGCAGGTCGGAACTTACCCGACAAGGAATTTCGCTACCTTAGGACCGTTATAGTTACGGCCGCCGTTTACCGGGGCTTCAATTCGGAGCTTCGCTTGCGCTGACCCCTCCTTTTAACCTTCCGGCACCGGGCAGGCGTCAGTCCGTATACGTCGTCTTTACGACTTCGCACAGACCTATGTTTTTAGTAAACAGTCGCCACCACCATTTCTCTGCGGCTCCCTCAGGCTCAACAAGTGAATCGCTTCACCTAAAGGAGCACCCCTTCTTCCGAAGGTACGGGGTTATTTTGCCGAGTTCCTTGGCCAGAGTTCTCTCGAGCGCCTTGGATTATTCATCCCACCCACCTGAGTTGGTTTCCGGTACGGTTTGCGTGTTCTAAACTTAGAAGCTTTTCTTGGCAGCATAGACTCAGCGACTTCAGGGCTTACGCCCACGGACTCGCGTCTCAGCATACAGGGAAACGGATTTGCCTGCTTCCCATGCCTACTCGCTTGCACCGGGTAATCCAACACCCGGATCGCCTATCTTCCTGCGTCCCTCCTTCGCGCGAACACACAAGTACGTGAATATTAACACGTTTCCCATCAGCTACGCCTTTCAGCCTTGCCTTAGGGGCCGACTAACCCTGGGAAGATTACCTTTACCCAGGAAACCTTGGGTTTACGGCGAACGGGTTTTTCACCCGTTTTATCGTTACTCATGTCAGCATAATCACTTCTCCACAGTCCAGCATGCTTTACAACACACCTTCAGCCCATGAAGAACGCTCCCCTACCAGACCGCATACGCGGAATTCAAAGCTTCGGCAGCATGCTTAGCCCCGTTACATTTTCGGCGCAACGTCATTAGACCAGTGAGCTATTACGCTTTCTTTAAACGATGGCTGCTTCTAAGCCAACGTCCTGGGTGTCTCTACAACGTCACCACCTTAACCACTGAGCATGCATTTGGAGGCCTTAGCTGTTGATCTGGGCTCTTACCCTCTCGACAATGGACCTTAGCACCCACTGTCTGACTCCCGTGGTACATCTGACCGGCATTCTGAGTTTGAAAGAGTTTGGTAATCTGGTAGGACCCCTAGCTCTGTCAGTGCTTTACCTCCGGTAGACAATCCACGAGGCTATACCTCAATATATTTCGGGGAGAACCAGCTATCACCGGGTTTGATTGGCCTTTCACCCCTATCCACAAGTCATCCCAACCGTTTTCAGCCGGTATGGGTTCGGTCCTCCACAAGGTTTTACCCGTGCTTCAACCTGCTCATGGATAGATCACCCGGTTTCGGGTCTAATCCGCACTACTATCGCCCTTATCAGACTCGCTTTCGCTACGGCTCCACTTACGCTTAACCTCGCAGTACAGATTAACTCGCTGACTCATTATGCAAAAGGCACGTGGTCACCATGCAAGCACGGCTCCCACAGCTTGTAAGCATCAGGTTTCAGATTCTATTTCACTCCCCTGACAGGGGTTCTTTTCACCTTTCCCTCACGGTACTGGTGCACTATCGGTCGTCGGTTAGTACTTAGCCTTGGAAGATGGTCCTCCCGGATTCCCACGGGGTTTCACGTGCCCCGCGGTACTCAGGTACCGGCTGTGTCACTTTCAGGTTCGGGTACGGGGCTGTCACCCGCTTTGGCAAAGCTTTCCAGCTTCCTTCCCCTGCCTACTCATGAATCACCTATGCCGGCCCTACAACCCCGGCTGGACGAATCCAACCGGTTTAGGCTCTTCCCCCTTCGCTCGCCGCTACTGAGGGAGTCTCGTTTGATTTCCTTTCCTTCAGGTACTGAGATGTTTCACTTCCCTGAGTTGGCTTCCTGCAAGCTATGTATTCACTTGCGGATGACGGGACATGACTCCCGCCGGGTTTCCCCATTCAGACATCCCCGGATCGCAGAATGTTTAGCTTCTCCCCGAGGCTTATCGCAGCTTACCACGTCTTTCTTCGCCTTCCGACGCCAAGGCATCCACCCGATGCTCTTGTATACTTGTTCTCG